>JANYBP010000127.1 GCA_025360745.1 bacterium | reverse complement strand
CCACCGGAGCGCCGCCAGATAGTTCAGGCAGGCTTCCTGTGTTGCAAAACGCAACTCCAGCCCAGTCATGCTGCTCGGGTAGTCGTCCATACCCGGCCATGCTACGGGTTGTGGTTAGTTGAGTCAACTGCATATCCAGTTTTTTTTTAAATGGTTATTTTAAAAAGCAACAGTTTCGATGATTTTAGATTGTGGCAGCGGCGGAACGGCGTGAAGTGACGTAGCAGAACCGAAAAAGTCACACGGACTGCTGGCGACGTAATTGCCCGTCAGAAAGGCGATACTGGGGGGAAGGCAGAGGATGGAGGCAGATGGCAGAGGTCATAGATCGGGCGTAGCCGCCGCGCTGCGCGCGGTGGCGTGACTGTCGCGTAACGGTTGCGGCGACGGGTTCGTGACAGGCACTGCCAACTGCTGTTGCTTTGCGAAGTAGCGCTTCGCTACGTAGCACGAGCGCAGGTAGGCGGCTACGCCCGTCTCACTCTTCGTTCATCCGGCAGCGCGAACTCTCAACGCCCAACGCTCAACTTTTAACGCGGGGAGGGGCTGACGTTGAGAGTTGAGCGTTGAGAGTTGAACGTTGAGAGTTTATGTCGGCGCGCCTGAACCCTGAACCCCGAACCCTGAATCCTTCCCCCCCCTGTGTTCAACGGCGCTTGGGCGCGGCGGCAAGTACATGGAAGTACATGGGGACAGGCAAGCTATCGCAGCATGTCCCCAATAGAGCTGCATCCCGTGACGGCTCCGTCACGTCGCCCTCATAAATCGGGCAAGATTTTGCAATTCGCCAAGGGACCGCGCGATTTGGTTTCGGGCCGACTTCCGGTGGGCGTGCCAGTCCCCGTTTGGCGGTGAGCGTTAAACGTTGAGCGTCTTCTGACCTCCGCTTTTTCCTAACTCTTGCACAATTTCCGGCTGCGTAACAGTTGCTTATCGCAACATAGGATGGTAGATTGCCAAGCTTCAACACGGTCAACTTGCAAGGAATATCATGACAATCAGGGCGGTCGGTTTTTTGGCGGCGCTGGGAATGGCGCTGAACGTTGGCGGGGCGGCGGAACCGGTCGGGTGGCGGATGAACGGCGCGAGCGCCTATCCTGACGCGGCGCCGCCGCTGGTTTGGTCTAAAACCACCAATGTGATCTGGAAAACCAAGCTGCCCCGGTGCTCCAACGCTTCGCCGATCGTTCTGGGCAAACGCCTGTTCGTCTGCGCCGAGACCAATACGCTGCTCTGCATCGATAAGGAGAGCGGCGCCATTCTCTGGCAGAAGGAAAACCCCTCGCCGGAGCCGCCCTCCACCAACGGTCTGCCGGCGACCCACAAGACCAATGGATACGCTACCCCGACGCCGGTCAGCGACGGTACGACGGTCTATGTCCTGTTCGGGACCGGTGTGGCCGCGGCCTACGACCTGGATGGCAATCGCAAGTGGATCACCTTCCTTGCGCGTTCGCGCAATGGCTGGGGACACAGTTCGTCGCCGCTGCTGGCCGACGGAAAATTGTTCGTAACGGTGGAACGCACGGCCATGGCGTTGAGTCTGGCCGACGGCAGCGTGTTATGGAAGACCAACGGGGTTCAAGGCTGGGGCTCGCCGGTGCTGCTGAGCGCCGGCAAAACGAGTCTGGTCTTCAACTCGGGCGGATGGGCTTATTCCATGACCGATGGCGCGGTGGTGGCCAAGTTGCCGAGGATGGAATACAACTCGGCGCTGGCGGCGGATGGCGTTCTCTACTGTATCCAGGCGAAAAGCAAGGCCTATGCCGTCAGGGAGGCCGTCGGCACCAATTCCCCGCTCAAGGAAATCTGGAGCACGGCGCTGGCTGACGATCGCTATTACGCCTCGCCGGTGCTTCACAACGGTCTGATTTACGACGTGACGCAGAAGGGCGTGCTCTCGGTACTGGACGCAAAGACCGGCGAGCGCGTGTGCGAAAAAAGCTTTACGCTGGGCGGCATCGTGTATCCCAGCCTGGCGGTCGCCGGAGATCATGTTTTCTTGAGCAGCGACAGCGGCAAGACCGTGGTTCTCAAGGCGGGGCGCGATCCGGCGCCGGTGGCCACGAACTCGCTTGAGCTCTTCCGGAGCATCCCGGTCTTCGAGGGCAAGCGCATGTATATCCGCGGATACGAGAATCTGTACTGCATCGGCGCCGACGCGCGGTGACGTCATGTTCGATGTGTTGACGCGTCTGGATTACGGACTCTTCCACCTGATCAATCAGGGGTTGGGTTGCGACCCGCTGGACACCGTCTTCGCGGAACTCTCGTCTCTAGGCACCTGGACGATCGCGCTGGTGGCGCTGGCCTGGCTGGCCGATTCCGGCCGGCGGCTTTTTTGGCGGCATGTGCTGGCGATGACCCTGGCGCTGGCGCTGGTCGGATACATCAGCACCACGATCAAGACGTCCGTTGGACGTGCCCGCCCGGTCAAAACGTTGACGGATGTGCGCATTGTGGACCGGGTGGTCCCGGAATCGCGCTCCTTTCCTTCAGGGCACGCACTGACCGGCTTTTTCTTCATGACCTATGTGGCGCTGGCCCGGCGGCGCGCGCGGGTCTGGGCCTTGCTGCTGGCGGCGGCGGTGGCATTCTCGCGTGTCTATGTCGGGATGCATTTTCCGTCGGACATTCTGGCCGGATCTTTGCTGGGCGCTTTAGGCGGCTGGCTGGGGTGGGCGCTTTTCAGCCGCTGGCTGGACCCCGCCCGCCCGCCGGTCAGCGTCGCTCTTCCGCGGGGGTGACGAGCAGGTAGTCGCGATCGGCGACGAAGTTGGCGCCGAGCACGCGCGGCGCGGCGATTTGCCATTCGGGGTGCGCGGCGTAGCGGGCGGCAGGGAGGATCACGACGTGCGCCGGATTCTCCGCCAGGTATGTCGGCAGAGTGGAAGGTTCGATTTCAACCAGCGGCTTGTTCGCGTAGAACGCGAAAATCCCGCGCTGCACGCCGGCCGTGGCCACGGTTCTGCCTGCGTTCTGTAGTTCGTTGACGGCCGCGGCCAGCGGCCGACCGGAGAGAAAGGCGTCGGCGCGCGGCGCGATCGCCATGTGGAACCAGGCGGAAACCAGCACGATCCCCACGCCGGTGGTCCAAAGCGCCTGCACCGTCAAACGCCGCCGCACCGAGATCAAGGTCAGCGAGCCGGCCATGAAAGCCATCAGGCCGACGGGGAAGAGCGGCAGGGCGGCGGCGCGATCCAGCGTGGCGTTGGCCGTGCTGACGACATCCGCCGGCAGCACGAACATCCAGGCCATCCAGGTCCAGGCCAGCGGCACCAGCGGCAGCAGCGCCAGGCCCAGAAAGATGACTGTCGGTCCGATCCCGCATTCGAAGCGGGTTGGCTGCGGCGGCGGCTTGACGCCATCGTCCGCGGCGGTCCAGCGGGTCACGGCCGCGCCGAGCGCCAGAAAGAGCGGCGGCAGCATGGGCAGCAGATAGATGAAAAGCTTGCCGCGCACGAGCGAGATCGTTACCAGTCCGGCCAGAAACCACCAGAACAGCAGATCCCAGCCGTGTTCCCGTCGTCGCCGCCACGTTTCGATCAGCGCGCGCGGAAAGAGTCCTGTCCAGGGCAACAGGAGCGCCGGCAGCACGAGGATGTAAAAATAGAGCGGTTCGTCGTGGAAGCCGCTGCGCAGCGCGCGGCCGGCGAGTTGTGTGCCGAAAATGTTGCGCAGGTAATCGCGCTCGCCGAGTTCCCAGGCGGTGGCCAGCCAGCCGCCGACCAGCGCGATCACGATCAGCCAGCCGGGACTGAACAGCAAGCGGCGCGCCGCGGCGCCGTCACGGCGTTGGATCAGCACGGCGGCGGCGGGCAGCAGCGTAAAGGCCAGTCCCAGCGGCCCCTTGGTCAGCATGGCCAGCGCCGAGAGCAGGTAGAAGCCCGTGAAGCGTCCGCGCGAGCCAGGTTCGGCGGCGCGCAAAAAAAGCAGCAGCGCCCAGGCCGTCAGCCAGGCCAGGGTCATGTCCATGCGCACCATCTGCGCGCAGAGCAGACTGAGCACCGCCGGGATCATCAGCATGGCGCCGGTGAAGGCGGCGCGTCCGCCGACGATGCGCAGGCCGATCCGCCATGTGACGATCACCCAGCCGAGGGCGCTCAGCCAGGTGACAAGCAAGGCCGCGAAGGGGGTGATCCCTCCGAGGCTGATGGCGGCCAGCGCGCTGCTCCAAAAATAGAGCGGCGGCTTGTCGGGGTAGAAAATTTCCGATGGCCCGCCGGGCAGCGCGACCGGCAGGTAGGGCACGATCCAATGTCCGCCGGAAACCATCTCGCGCAATACGCCTGCGTAGCGCGTTTCATCCGCGACCCAGAAGCCGCGCTGACAGAGCGCGCCCGGAAGATAAGCCAGCGCCACGGCCAGAAGCAGCCAGAGCAGGGAACGGTTTCGAAAGAAACGCTTCATCGTTGGGAACTCATTCAGGAGTACGGTGTTCGGTGTTCAGACTCTGTGTTCGGCCACGGAAGGAATATCCAACACGGAATGTCCAATATCCAATGCGAATTGTCGGCAACTCAATGTTTTCCTTTCATCATTGGAAATTCCGTGTTGGATATTCCGTTTTTACCGATTACCGAACACCGATCACCTCTTCTTCTACAGTCTCGGATTCAGGTGCCCTGTTTCCGGGTCGCTGATTTTTTCGAGATAATATTGCAGTTCGCGGTCATATTCGGCATCCGTCGGCAGTTCCAGTTCGCGATTGATGCCGCGTGTACGGTACTGGTATTCCTCGGCCTCGCGGGCGTTGGCGAAGCGGCGGCGATAATCCGGATGCAACAACCTGTGCAGCATGCGCAGCAGCTTTTTGGAGCCCGCGAGGTGTGGCGGCAGGAGCGTTTCGAGCCGATCCGGCAGTTCCAGTTTGAATTTCAGCAGTTGCTCATCGGCGAGATGGGCGTAATCTATCATGGTCTGGCCGCGCAGCATTTCGAAGAAGACCAGACCGGCGCCGAAAATGTCCGCCTGCGGGTAGCCTGGTTCCAACCGATGGGTTTCCGGCGCCATGTAGAGCGGACTGCCGATCAGGATGGTGATCGGTTCGCCGATGCCGACCGCGCGGCCGAAATCCACCAGTTTCACGCCGCCGTTACGGTCGATCATGATGTTGGAGGGCTTGATGTCGGCGTGCAGGTAGCCCGCCTCATGGATCGCTGCCAGCCCCATCAGGACCTTGCGCAGGATGTAGAAGGCCAGTCCGGGCTGCAATCGGAATCGTCCTTCATCGACGCGGAAGAGCAACTTCAGGAAGTGGTCCCATTCCTCATCTGAGGATTGACTGCGCGCGATGGCGACGTGGGTGCCGGCGAGCAGGTATTGGAGGTCGATCCCGTCGATCACGGCCATTTGCAGATAGCCGATGCCGCCTTCCTCGTCGTAGGCCTCGCGCGTGGAGAGGTTGTCGCTGTTGACCGGCTGCAATTTGGAGACCTGGCTGGCCAGGCGGGCCATATCCGACCAATAGGCTTCGGCAGACGAATAGATGCCGGGATCGTGAAGTTTGATCGCATGGCGCGTGAGGCAGCCGCGGGCGCCCTGGCGTATGGCCAGAAAAACGACGCCCTGTCGCCCTTTTCCGAGTTCGCGGACGAAGTGGTAGGGAACTGGATTGCGCAGGGCGCGTTCCTGCAGGATCATCCCGTAGGTTTCCATCAGGCGGCGATGGGCGTCCGATGGCGGCGTGATGGCGGGCGCCATTTCCACCACCGTATCCAGGGCGGCGATGCGTTGCGGGACCGGCTGCGGAGGCAGCCCGGCGTCATCATGCGCGATCGGATTGGCGTTTGAGGAACTCATGCTGGGGAAGATGGGGTCATGGCGACACCAGATGGAGTGGAATGTTGCCTTTGTCTCGAATGAGGGTGAAATGAGGATCGCACGAATAGAGGGGTACGTTATGGTGAAGCGCCGCAGCGGCAACGAAGACGTCGTCGCGCGGGATCGTGACGCCTTTCGTTCGGAGACCGCGCTCAATCTGCGCCGCGCGCTGCCAGCAGGCGGCGGGGAAGTCGAGGCGTTCGCTGAAGCGGAAGGCGTCGCGGATATCCGCCATCTCGTTATCGCGGGCGCCGCTCAGCAACTCGAACTCGATCGGCCCACAATAGGCAGCCTCGTTCATATCGAGGAAGGCGGCGACGCGGTGCTTCACCTCCGCGCGTCCTTTTCTGCGCAGGAACTCGATCCACGCCGAGGTATCAATCAGCGTCATGGGTGTCCCGTGCTTCGAGTTCTTCGTTGTTCAGCATGTAATCCGACTTTCCGTCCATCACGCACCGGATAAAGCGCTTTTTCTCCAGGTCTTTCACGTAATCGGCGATGGCTTTGCGCACCGCCGGCGAACGTTTTCGGATGCCGGTTGCCCGATGCACCGAGGCGATGTCCTTTTCATCGAGTTCAACGGTTATTCGCATACTAATTACTCCAAAGATGAGGAAAGTATCCTTGTGATTTGAGTATTTGTCAAGAGTGTCTTAATCATCCGCGAAAAATCTCTTGTACTGAAACATGCCCGGGATCACGCCGCCTGCTCTATCTCATGGGCGCCCGGGCTGTCTTGAATGATTACTCTTTTTCGGCAGCGCGAAGCGCAAAGTCTTGATTTCGAACGGACGGAAGTCGAGGTCGATTTCGCGTCCGCGTGTTTTGATGCGGCCGGCTGGTTGTTCGAGCAGGTCGGTCGCCTGCACCGCGCTGAACGGCAGCGCGGTGGTCAGTGTACACCTGGTGGCGGTGCGCATGCTTTCATAGAGTCGCACAATCACGTCCTGGGGCGCATCCTCGGCGGGTTTGACGGCTTCGACGATAATGTTGGGGGCATTCAGACTGAACAGCGAGCCCTCGCCCGCGGCGCCGGCGTGGCTGGTGACCGGTGAATTCAGTTCGTAGGCTTCCTGCACGAGACGGCTTTCGACGAGCGCGCCATTCCAGGCATAGGCCGCGTAGGTGAAACTCTGGACGCCCAGATCCGCATGCGCGTCGGGGGCCTTGGAGGCGCGCAGCAAAGTCAGGTTGATGACGTTCGTTCGGACGTCCACGCCGTATTTGCAGTCGTTCAGGATGGCAAAGCCGCGCCCTTCCTCGACCATGGCGGTCCACTTGTGGTTGCAGACCTCGAAGCGATCGGCATCGTAGGGCCGGGACCGGTGGGTGGGGCGCGCAACGTGCCCGAACTGAATCTCGTGCAGCGCGGCCGGGAAGGCGACCTTCAGCAGCTTGTGGGATTCCCGCCAGTCCACGCTGGTTTCGAAATCGAGCCGCCGGCTGCCGCGCCGCAGGCTGACGATCTGGGTCACGGTGGAGTTGTGCAATTTGCGCGCGATGGTCAGACTTGCCAGCAGGGGGCCCGTGGCGCTGACGGCGATGCGGGCCGGTTCGTCCAGCGCCACCGGCATCGCCAGGTAACTGCTGTCGATATCCCAGGCATCGAAGCGCGTGGGTGTGTCTTTGTACATCTTGAAGACATTGCCCGCGCCCTGCAGTGTCTCGCGCCGGGACTCCTTGTCGTAGAGGCTGACAATCTCGCCGCGATCGTTGAAGACGACGCGGATCAATTCGTTTTCCAGCGTGCGCCCGGCGGCGCGCGCCACGGCGGACGGGGCGTTGATCGCCGCGTCTGGCGCCGCCGAGTAGCCGAAGACATCGGGCAGCCAGAGCATCCGGCTGTCCACGCCGAATTCTTCCTTGAAAAAGCGCTTGCCATGCAGAAACTGGCGGATCAGCGATTCGCCACCCGCTAGGTTGGTGTCGGCCTCGACCCACATGCCGCCCTCGGCCACGATCCGCCCCTTTTGCACGGCCCGCCGAACCCGGCGATAGAACTCGGGGTATTTCCGCTTTACCATCCAGAAAAGATGCGCCTGGGAGTGCATGAAACGATAGCCGGGGTATTCCCGCGCCAGCGCGAGCTGATTGGAGAGCGTGCGCGCGGCCTTGCGTTCGGTCTCGGCCAGCGGCCAGAGCCAGGCGACATCCAAATGGCCGTGTCCGAAGGCGAAGAAAATTGGCGCGGTGGAACCGTTGACGCATTGCAGCAGCGGACGCAGCCGGGCGCGGGCGGCGCGCGCCGTCGTCATAAACTTTTCGGGCGTCAGCTCAAAATCGATCAGCGTGCTGAAGTCGCGCAGACCGGCGTCGATTTCCGCGACGCGCAGGCTGTCGCGATCGAGCTGCTCGCGCAACTCGAAAAGGGTTTGGACATCCAGCCAGAGCTGATAGATCTCTTCCTGCCAGATGCCTAGGGTGGTCGCGCCGACGGTTTGCTGGGCGGGCGGAGGTTCGGAAATCGCTTCGCGTCCCGGCGGCAACGGGCCGACTGATCTGGGCGTCGGGCCGTGTCCGGCATAGGCCTCGATCAGGACCTCGAAAGATTCCCCGCCTCTGGCCTGGTGCGTCAGGGTCAGCCAGGCATGACTCTTATCGCGGGCGCCGGCCGGCCGGCCATCTATGAAGACCAGTCCTTCGCCGCCTGGGTTGAGGCTGAGCACGATCCGGTGGCCCTTCGCGTTCAGCGGGATACTGACTTGGGCTCGGAACCAGCCGTATTCCCACTTGCCGCCCCAGGGCGTGCCTGGGGGCATGGCTTTGAAGCGGCGGGCGGCGGCCGCCGCCGCGGGGAGCGCGTCTCTGGTGGTGAAGCCGGACAATTCGAGATCCATCAGGGGCAGCACAAAATGGGCGCGCAGTTCCTTGGACCAGTTTTCAATACGCGTGCGCCATTCGCCTGTCAGAGCCATTTCAAAATCTCCTCTTGACCGATATGCGCAGAGTTGCTCAAAGAGTGCCTCGCGCAAAACTTAGCAAATGAAGCGGTGAATTGGCCAGTCGTTTCGGAATATTGCGCGTCTTGATGGTTTGGTCATGGGTTGCTAAGGTGACGCGGGATTCTTCGATGCCTGAGCGAAGGACAGGAGACTGGACGGTATGGCGATAGACTTCAATCTGGATCGTTGGGAGTGTGTGAAGTCGGCGCACCGGCGGTGGTGGAGCGGGGAACTGGACCGGCCGCTGTTTCTGCTGTCCACCGCGGGGCGCGATCCCGGACGCGTCGAGCCTGCTCTGCGCGGCCGGCACTTTACCTCGCATTACGGGCTGGGTCCGACGGCCGGGGAGATTGTGGACCGCTGGGACTACGATCTTTCGTGCCGACACTATTTAGGCGACTGTTTTCCTAGCATCTGGCCGAATTTCGGGCCCGGCGTGGCGGCGGCATTTTTGGGCTGCGAGATCGAGAACACCGATCATTCATCCTGGTTCAAGCCCCGCGAGGAGCCGCCGATTCGCGACCTGCGTCTGAATTACGACCCCGGCAACCTCTGGTTGCGCCGGGTCAAGGATCTGATGCGCACGGGTTGCGAGCGGTGGCGTGGTCTGGTGCAGATGGGCATGACCGACCTGGGCGGCAATCTTGACCTGCTCTCGTCCTTCCGCCCGGGCGAGGGATTGCTGCTGGACCTGACGGATGAACCTGACGCGGTCAAACGGCTGACCTGGGAGGCGCATCGTCTGTGGTGGCGGTACTACGAAGAAGTTCAAGCTGCGGGCGGCGGCTTGAATCCCGGCTGGAGCGCCTGGACGCCGCTATTCTCCGAAACGCCTTATTACATGCTGCAATGCGACTTTGCCTACATGCTCGGTCCGCGTATGTTCGACGAGTTTGTCAAGCCGGAGCTGGCGGAATCGTGCCGGCGGCTGGATCATGCCTTCTATCACCTTGACGGAATCGGGCAACTGGCGCATCTCGATTCGCTCTTGAGTATTCCGGAATTGAAAGGCGTGCAATGGGTCCCCGGCGCCGGACAGCCCGGCGCGACGCATTGGCCCGAGGTTTATCGCAAGATTCGCAAGGCCGGCAAACTCGTGCAGGTTTTTACCGGACAGGAAGAATCGGGATTCCGGCTGCTGGACACGCTGGTCGAACAGGTTGGATCTCCCGCTGGCATCGCCTTGGTCGGCAACGTCAAGCCGTCCGAGCGCCACGAAGCCGAGTCCCTGATGCGGCGCTATGGCTGGAAGGAGTAGGCTTCCACAGCAATTCGCATTATGGCCTCTTGCGCAGGTCCGGACGACACGGAGGTCGTCCCTCCATTCACGAAAACACCCGTGATTCCCAAGTTTTTGGAGGGACGACCTCCGTGTCGTCCGTATTCTAGTGTAGTGTCCCGAAAATGACTATACATATATCAAGCCAGTGTTCGATGCCTATTCGCGGAAATCCCAGCAAAAGCCCCGATTTCATATGTCTAGCTATTTAAGGGACACTACACTAGAGGCCATAATGAGAATTGCTG
>JANYBP010000028.1 GCA_025360745.1 bacterium | reverse complement strand
CGTCCCTCCATTCGTAAAAACACCCGTATTCCCAAGTTTTTGGAGGGACGACCTCCGTGTCGTCCGTATTCGAGTGGCCATAATGCGAATCGCTGGGCTTCGGCGGGCTATTCGCACTTTGCGCTCGCAGGCGACAAACATGCTCGATGGCCCATGATCGCGATTTTTAGCTGTTGCGATGGCGCGCGCGGGGGTGATAGAATGCGTCCCATAGAGAGCGAGGTCGCCATGGCTACATCAATCAACGATCCAAACGAAGTTCGCGATACGGATGTCGTGTTCGACTGCCCGTTTTGCAGAAAGAGTCTGGCCATCGATGTGCGCGGCGCCGGCTTGGTGATCGCCTGTCCGGATTGCGGCGAACAAGTGCAGGTGCCGATTCCCGAAGGCTTGGAAATCGCCGATCTGGATGTCGCCACCGGCGACGAGGGCGTGCGCATCATTCACCTCCGCGAGTTGCTTCTGTCGGCCCAACTTCGTGTGCGGGAACTTGAGGAGGAGTTGGATGGGTTACGGCAGCGCCGGGACACGTTGGAACAATTGCGCGCCGAAAACACCGTGCGTTTCGATGTGCTCGGGCGTGAATTGGATAACATCCAGCGGTCCTTGGGGCGAATCGGCGAAGTGGTCGCCAGCGCCACGGAAACGTCGCGCCGCGCGTCGGGGATCGTGGAGCCGGTGTAGGACAACCGCCGCGGCCGGGCCGCCTCGGCGGACTCTTCAGTCGGCGTCGAGGGCCGCAAACAGCCGGCGTTCGACGGCCTCCCAGGAATATTCCGCCTGGACATAACTGCGTCCCGCCGCTCCCATGCGGTCGCGCAAGGCGGTGTTTTCGAGCAAGATGCTTAATTCCGCCTCGAACTCCGGATAACAGCGGAACCATAGTCCGCCGCCGCTGCGCCGGCAGTGATACGGCAAAACGCTCCCGCCGGCATGCACCAGCGCGGGTGTGCCGTTGAGCCAGGCCTCCATCAGCACAATGCCAAAACTCTCGTTGACCGAGGGATGACAGAAAGCCACGGCGCCCGCCATCACCTCGTGCTTGACGGCTTCCTCCACAAACCCCAGATCGATCACATGCGGCGCGGGCGCGATCTCGCCGCTGCCGGTCAACACAAGTTTCAGGTCGCGTCCCGTGCGGGCACGGAACAACTCAAGATAATCCTGCAACAGCGGCGTGCCTTTAAGCGGTTCGCGCCGCCCGGAATAAGCCAGGTAGGGGCCGGCGATTCCCTGGCGCCGGGCGAAAGCGCCGGGATCGCCGCCGGTCAGGGAGTCCAAACCCATGCCGACAACGCTCACCCGGCCGGGCAACGCGCCGTAGAGCCGTTCCGCGAGTTCGCGTTCGGGCTCGGAGTTGAAGATCGTGCCACGCACGGTGTGAAACAATTCGCGCATGATATCGAGGCGGGCGAAGGCTTCGTCGTGCAAACACGGCACGAGCAGGGTGCGGTCCGGGCAAATCCGCGCGGCGCTGCCGGTGATACCGAACAGGTAGGGACCGGCGACGATCCGATCATACCCCCCACCCTCGGTTTCCAGATGCCGGTAAAGCGCGCGACTGTTGACGCTGTTGCGCAGCCAGGCGCGCTCATCCGCGCGGCTGACGCGGGCGCCGGCACAGATCAAGTTCTGCACACGCAGGAAGCCGGCGATGTCGCGGTCTTCGTCCACGGGGAAAAAATGCACGTCCAGCGACCCCACGCGCCGCCGCCCGGCGGGGACGGCATTGGCCCAGGAAAAATGGTCGCGGGCGCAGGTCGTCAGGAAGGTCACCTCGCGCCCGCCCGCGGCGGCATGTTCGGCGAGGCGCCGCAGCAGGGTTTCGGCCCCGCCGACGGTGGCGCCCTCCGCGAAGCGCGGGGCCAGGAAGGCGATGCGTGCGGCGCGTGCCATCAAGTCTCCCGGGAGCGCTCCGCTTCCAGTCTGGCGATCCGGGCTTCCAGCGCCTGTAGACGGTCGCGATACTTGCGGTCCAGTTCCTCCGTGGCCGCAAGCAGCAGTCCGTTGACCTGGTTCTGCTGCGACCAGAGGCGATAGGTGTAAAACTTGAGCAACTTCCAAATCGTGCGCTTGAAGGCCACGAGTAGGGGCGCCAGCCGCCCGCGGCGCTCGCGGATTTCAAAATCGTTGATGTCCACCGTGACCGCCTCACGCAGACATTGCAGGTAGTAGTCGAGAAAGGCCTCGTCATTCTGGAGAAACGGCAGGTTGTGGCGTTCGGCCTGCGCCAGGCGCGGATCGGCGAAATCGCCGGCCTGCAGGCGGGCCGCGACGGAGTCCTGAATTTCACGCACCAGGCGCGCGGCGTCCACACCCGTGGCGCCGATCTGTATCGCGGGTGTGGCCATTAGCCCCTCAGGCCGCCGGCACGATGGCTATGATCGGGTCGTCTTTGGCGACCGGCTTGCCATGTTCGCACATGATCTTGGCGACCTTGCCGGCAACCGGCGCCTTGATCTCGTTGAAGAGCTTCATGGCTTCGACGATGCACAGCGGATCGCCAGCCTTGACCGTAACTCCCACTTCGACCAGCGGCGGCGTATTCGGCGCGGCCGAACGGTAGAAATTTCCGGCCAGCGGGGACTTGATCAAGACCGCGTTGTCGGGCAGTTCGCTGACAGGCGCGGGCAGAGCCGCGGACGCGGCGGCGGGCGCCGCCCCGGCGTTCCCGTTTCCGGCCGGCGCAACCGCGGCGCCGGACGCCGGAGAGACGACGACATTGTGCGCCAGCGTCATCGGCTGGTCGGTGCGCAGCGTCATGGACACGTCGTGGCGCCGGATCGTCAACTCGCTGATGCTGAGCTGCTGAACGGTATTCATCAGCCCCTGTAACGACTTGTAATCCGTCGGCGACAGGAACGGCTGCGGCGGCATCGGCGGCTGGAGATCCTCGGCGATCATCAGCTTCTGTTTCTTGAGTTCCTCGTCCGCGGGAATCGGCGGCCGTTGATCCGTGGGCAGGGCGCGCCAGGCGAAATAACTCAGGGCCACCTCGGGGAAGAGCACGTACGACAGGATGTCCTCTTCCTTCTGAATCAATTTCGGATCCACGTTGTCCGTGGCCTCGGGCAGCCCCGGCGGCAGCAGGTCGGCGGGCCGGCAGGTGATGGATTTCTCCGCTCCAAGGATATGCCGGCGCACCTCGGCCTTGATCGGCGCGGGGGGGCGTCCGTAAAGGCCGCGCACATAATCCTTGATCTCCTGGGGCACAAGTTTGTAGCGCTCCCCGGCGAGCACATTCATGACGGCTTGAATACCGACGAGCTGGCTGGTGGGCGTCACCAGCGGGGGGAATCCGAGGTCGGCGCGCACGCGCGGCAATTCCTCGAAAACCTCGCCGATCTTGTCGAGGGCGTTCTGCTGGACCAGTTGCGAGCGCAGATTCGAGATCATACCGCCCGGGATATGATGCCTGAGCACCTCGGGGTCGATGATGTTCAGGCTCCGCGCGACGGAAAGCTGCCGACGCGGGGCCAACTCGACAAAGTATTCGCAAACCCGCTTGATGGCGTCATGATCGAGATTGGCGTGGTAGGGCATCTCCTCGAAAATGGCCAGCATGGTTTCGACGGGCGGCTGCGAGGAGAAGCCGGCCATCGGCGAGATGGCGCAGTCGATCGCCCCGGCGCCGGCGCGAACGGCCTCCACGCAGGATGCGGTGGCCATGCCGCTGGTGGTGTGGGTGTGAACCTGAACGGGAATGCTGGTTTCGCGGATGATGGCGGAGACCAGTTGCTCGGCGGCGATGGGCGTGAGAATGCCCGCCATGTCCTTGATGCAGAGCGAATCGATCCCCATGGCAATCTGTTCTTTGACGATTTTGACGAACTTCGCCACGGTATGCACGGGACTGATCGTGTAGCAGATCGTGCCCTGGGCATGAGCGCCGTATTTTTTGACCGCCTTGATGGCCTGTTCGAGATTGCGCGTGTCGTTGAGTGCGTCAAAAATGCGGAAGATATCCACGCCGTGCTTGACGGCGAGCGCGACAAAGCGGTCGAGCACATCGTCGGGGTAGTTCTTATACCCGAGCAGGTTCTGTCCGCGCAGCAGCATCTGCAGCGGCGTCTTCTTGCAGCGCGCCTTGATCAAGTCCAACCGTTCCCACGGATCCTCGCGCAGGAAGCGCAGACAGACGTCGAAGGTGGCCCCGCCCCAAACCTCCAGAGAGTAGTAGCCCACGGCGTCCACGGCATCGATGATACCCATGATGTCGGCCGTGCGCATGCGCGTGGCCCAGAGCGATTGATGGGCGTCGCGCAGGGTCGTGTCCGTGATGCGCAGGGGGATATGCGGTCCACGGTCGTTCGGAAGCTTGAGCGGGGATTTCTTCAGCTTTTTCGCGGACATGGTCATTCCTCCTGAAAACGGTTGTTAGTTCAGCGTGCGCGGCCCATGGCCGCGAACTTGTCGTAGCGCCGTGACACAAGTTTGCCTGTCGAAATACCGGTAAGATTCTTGAGCGTTTTCGCCAGCGCATTGCCGACCGTCAGCATGATGGCCGGGTAGTCACGATGGGCGCCGCCGGGAGGTTCGGGAATAATTTCGTCGATCACCTTGAGTTGCTTGAGGGAAGGCGCCGTGATTTTGAGCGCATTGGCGGCCTCGGCGGCCTTGGAGCCATCGCGCCAAAGGATCGAGGCGCACCCTTCCGGCGAAATTACGGAGTAAACCGCGTATTGCAGCATCAGGATTACATCCCCCACCCCGATGCCGATGGCCCCGCCGCTGCCGCCTTCGCCGGTGATGATGACCACGATGGGTGTTTTCAAGACGGCCATATCCATCATGTTGCGCGCAATGGCCTCGGCCTGGCCGCGTTCCTCGGCATCGGCGCCCGGAAAAGCGCCGGGGGTGTCGATGAAACTGACCACGGGCAGAGCGTATTTCTCGGCCAGTTTCATCAGGCGCATGGCCTTGCGATAACCTTCCGGGCGCGCCATGCCGAAATTGCAGCGCAGGTTATCGTCGAAATTCTTGCCCTTCTGGTGCCCGAGGATCATGAACCGCTGCTGATTCTTGAGCGTCGCAAAGCCGCCGATGATGCCCTGATCGTCGCCGAAGAGGCGGTCGCCATGAAGTTCGATGAACTCGGTGGTCAGGCCGGCGATGAAATCGCGCAGCATGGGCCGTTCGGGATGGCGGGCCACCTGCACCGTCTGCCAGGGCGTCAAGTCCGCGTAGAGCGCCTTGAGTTTCGCGTCGCGCTGCTTTTCGAACTCGGCAATCCGGCTCTTGGTTGAAGAATCCGGGTCGGCCACGGCCCTTAGTTCGAGCAGTTGCGCATCGATTTCGGTGACATCCGTTTCGAAGTCCAAATTCATGCCGTCTCTCCAGGGATTTGGTCCGGGCGGTTAGGTCCGGCGGTAGGCCAGGATTTGGTGGAGGGTATCGCGCAACTTGGGACGCGGCACGATCATGTCCACGAAACCATGCGCCAGCAGGTATTCGGCCGTCTGGAAATCCTCCGGCAGTTTCTGCTTGATGGTTTCTTCAATCACCCGGCGGCCCGCGAAGCCGATCAAAGCCCGCGGTTCGGCGATATGCACGTCGCCCACCATGGCAAAACTGGCCGAAACTCCGCCTGTCGTCGGATCTGTCATGACGGAGATGTAAGGCAGGCGGGCATCGCGCAGCCGGGCAATGGCCGCGCAGGTCTTGGGCATTTGCATCAGCGAAACGATACCCTCGTGCATACGGGCCCCGCCCGACGCCGCGACCATTACAAATGGATACCTGTAATGGAGGGCGGCCTCGGCGGCGAGGCGTATTTTCTCGCCCGTACCGCTGGCCAGACTGCCGCCCATGAAGCGGAAATCCATGACCGCCAAGACGATCTTGCGTCCACTGAGACGCCCAATGCCGGTGATCACCGCCTCCTTGAGCCCCGTCTTGGCGCTGGTTTCGGCGGCCTTATCGGCATACGAACCCTTGGCATCCACAAACTTGAGGGGATCGGAGAAAGTCAGGCGGGGATTTAACTCCGTATAGGACTTGGGGTCCAGAAGCATTGCCACGCGCTCGGCGCTGGTAAGCCGCTCGTGGAAACTGCAACGGTCGCAGGTCTTGAGGTTCTTTTCCCATTCCTCACGGTAGACATGCGCCTTGCAGCCCGGGCAAACCACCCAGACATCCTCCTTGGCCACTGCCGGAGGCTGCTCCTGCTTCTTTTTTCGTGAAAACCATCCCATCCTTGTCGGCTCCTTGCTCCGGCGGCGGGTGGCCACCAGAGCTTTGAAGGAATACTATTAGCATTCCCAAGCGATGGAATCAAGCCTAGTTACCAGCCTAGCAGCTATTCTCATTATGGCGGTGAGGGCGGGTAGTAGAGGGTGTAGAGAGGGCGGGAAGAAGACAGTGGGATTGAAGGGCGGTAGTGAAGGGGATGGTGGAAGACGGGTTTAAGGACTTGCCCAGCCGGAGCGGAGCGACA
>JANYBP010000032.1 GCA_025360745.1 bacterium | reverse complement strand
CCATCTGAAGCCGCGCCATATCGAGAGCGCGCCCGACCGCATGGTGGTTCGCGTGGAACAAGGCAAGGGGCGGAAAGACCGCTACACGCTGTTGTCGCGGCATTCTTTGGAGTTGTTGCGGGCCTATTGGCGGGAGTATCGTCCCACCGACTGGTTGTTTTTCGGGTTTGACCGCGCGAAACCGATGGCGATCCCCAGCGCGCAACGCATCTACAACCAGGCCTGCCAAGCGGCCGGTGTGGGCAAGCGGGCGGGGATCCATAGTCTGCGGCACGCCTTCGCGACTCATCTTCTGGAACAAGGCACAGACCTCTTGGTCATCAAGCGGTGTCTGGGGCATTCCTCGTTGTCCACCACGGCGCAGTATTGCCATCTAAGCGCTGAACACCTGCTCAAGGTGCGGTCCCACGCGGACACCTTGTTCGGGGTCCAATAGGTGCAGCGTCCGCGCCTTCGGGTGGCGGACGTGCTGAAGGATCATTGGGAGGAGTACGGTCGGCGGCAACCCGTGGAAGCCCATGTCCGCAAGGTGATGGGCCATTTACGGGACTGCCGCACGGCAGCGTTGGGCGGTCGCCTCCAGCGCTGCGATTGCTGCGGCGCGGAGGCGCCCGTCTACAACTCCTGCCGGGATCGGCACTGTCCCACCTGCCAGACGTTGCGCAAGCAACAATGGGTGGAGCGTCGGCAGGCTGAACTGCTGCCGGCGCCCTACTTCCACGTCGTGTTCACGTTGCCGCATGGACTCAACCCGTTGGTGCGGGCCAATCCCGCGCGCCTCCTTCGTGAACTCTTCGCCACGGTGGCGTGGGTGTTGTCGCATTTTGCCGCCGACCCACAATGGAAACTGGCCGGCCAGTTGGGGTTTGTCGCGGTCCTGCACACGTGGACGCAAAAGTTGATGTTGCACTATCACGTCCACTGCCTGGTTCCCGGCGGCGCCTGGAACCACGCCACAGGAACGTGGCGGTCCGCCAACCGGCATTATCTCTTCGGAAAGGAGGCCCTCTGCAAAGCCTTTCAGGCCCGTTTCATCCGCCGGTTACAGTCCTTGCGCCGGACCGGCCGTCTACGTTTTGACGGAACTGCGGCGGCCTTCGCGCCGGACTCCGCGTGGGACGCCTTGATCCAATCGCTTTGGGCGACCCCGTGGGTCGTCTATCCCAAAGCCACTGCCCGCCGCCCCGAACGCGCCCTCGATTATCTCGGGCGCTACACCCACCGCGTGGCTATCGGCGACCACCGGCTCCGCGCCTTGGACCAGGCCACCGTCACCTTCGATTGGCGCGACCGGACCGACGGCAACACGCTCAAGCAACTGACGTTGCCCACCCAAGACTTTATTGGCCGCTTTCTCCTGCATATCCTGCCGCACGGCTTCGCCAAGGTCCGTGCCTTTGGGTGGTTGGCCGGCCGACACAAGACCGCCCGACTCACGGCCATTCGCGCCGCACTCAAGGCGCCCGCGCCTGAATCGCCGCCAGTCGCGGAGAAGACCATGGCTCGCATTCTGCGACTCACCGGCGTCGACGTCACGCTTTGTCCCCGCTGCAAAGTCGGCCATCTGATGGTTGTGACCCAACTCCCCCCCGCCCGCGCTGGCCCGTCATGAACTTATGCCGCCTCCAACGCTGTTTCCTGTCAGTCGGCGGGCGCTTTCCGCCCGTCAGCGCCGGGGTCTGCCCGCACGGCCTCTTTCCGCCCGCACCCCGCCCCGAAAAACTTCTGCCCGGGGCTGTTGCAGCCTCTGCCCAAGGACATTGGCTTCCCCAAACCACTCCCGCACCCCTTCCTCCGCCATCCCGTTCGCTCTTCCAAACTCCATAGGCGTGCCTCCCGGGGGCCAGCGGCTCCGTCCAACGGCATTTTATCCCCCATGCGGGTCGGTCC
Organism: bacterium; assembly: GCA_025360745.1. Lineage (GTDB taxonomy): Bacteria > Verrucomicrobiota > Kiritimatiellia > CAIKKV01 > CAIYGI01 > CAIYGI01. Next base: position 72,098 of record JANYBP010000032.1, on the reverse strand, counting down.
AGTCTTGATTCCCACCGGTCACCGTCCTACTATCCCCGCACGAGGGATAAAACGCTATTCGTTCGGTCTGAAGAAATGAAACGAAGATGGAAAACGAGCACATGACGACACCGCTCATAGAAACGTCTAAAGGCTTTAAGAAACGCCGCATCTGCATGCTCATGGTGACGCATGATTGCAACCTGAACTGCTCCTATTGCTATGAGTCGTTCAAAAGTAAGCGGCGTATGGACGCTGCGCTGGCAAAGGACATCCTGCTCAGGGAACTTGCTTTTGTGAGGCAGTCGGAGAAGTTCGAGGAACTGGAGATAAACTTCATGGGCGGAGAACCGTTCATGAACTTTGCACTCATCAAGGAGATTGTCGAGTGGTTGCTTGGCCTGAAGCAGGATGTCCCGTTCATCACCTCTTGTTCCACCAACGGCACACTCATTGATGACACAAACAGAGACTGGCTTCGTGCGCATAGGAAGTATTTTATCCCTGGGTTGAGCTATGACGGTGACTTCGATATGCAACAGCAAAACCGGGGGACCGCTGACAACTCAATCGACATGCGGTTCTTTATGGAGACCTGGCCAACAGTAACATTCCATATGACGGTTTCCAAGGAAACCCTACCGCATTTGGCAAAGGGTACGCTCACTCTTCAACGGGCGGGCGGAAAACTCGACGCCGCCCTGGCACAGGGTATTGACTGGACCGATGAAGATGCCGCAATATTTCGCAGACAACTTGGTCTCCTAGCGGAGGCATACTTGTCTGATGAAGCACTTAGGCCGATCAATCTGCTGGCGCGACCGCTTTTCGGCGTCGCAACACCCGATCCGACCCAAGGGAAGTTCTGCGGCGCAGGCACGAGCATGATTACCTATGACATCGACGGTAAGACATATCCCTGCCATATGTTCTCCACGATTGTACTCGGCTCCGAACGCGCCCTTGAACTGGAGAAGTCTGGGATCGAGGCGGATTGTCACATTGCCGACCGCTTCTGCGACAACTGTAACCTGCGCAATTGGTGTCCGACTTGTTACGGATTCAACTATCGCTTCCGCGGCAATATCTCAATCCGCGACCACCGCTGGTGCACGATGATTCGCACCAAAGCCATCGCATCTTGCGAGTTTCAAATCGCCTACTACCGCAAGCATATCGACAAACTTACACAAGAGGACATGGCACAACTCAAGGGGGCGCTTAAAACTTATCATGCCTTCGTGGAGGCGGTAGAACATAACACATTTGAAGCAAGCCCGTGTGCTTGTTTTGAAGCCCGATCCTTGAGTGAGGATCGGGCAGGGTAAACAGAGAAAGACGAAGGAAAGGAAGGGGAGGGAAAGACTCATGAACGTATCTACAGAGTCCGTTATGGAGTTGGAGGCTGTTGTGGCAAGGCATGAGCAGACCTACGGATCGGTGAACCAGACCGAAATGTCGGACGAATGTGACTGCAAAGACGCTGGATGCGGGCGTAGTTGCACTGACACTTGTGAAGGACGGTGTGAGGGTGGCTGCGAAACCACGTGTGAAGGCTCGGGGAACCGATAGACTTGCTCAAAATGACTGGACGCTATCAAACCACGGGGCCATGAGGCCCCGTAGTTTGAAGAATGGGGGACAGGAACCCGACGCGTCCGTCACACAATTCGCTATTCGGGCACCACAGTGATTGTTCGGTTGCACCCATAGAAAGGAGAAATCAGTTATGGCAGAAAGTGGACGCAAGTATTGCCCTACATGCCGTTCGGTTCGCAAAACCTTCGTGAACAAGGAATTGGAAGACGTTGAACTGCTTGGTGTCATTGTCAAGCAGCGAGAGATTCTGTGCGATGACTGTGCAGGAACTTGGCTGACTGTCGAGATCTTGAAAGACGTCATCCCGAGAACACAGGAATGACCGAACCAGAGGCCGGAGGGTATCGCGTTCCGCTGCGCTCCACGCGAACCCTCAGCCTCACCGTTCTCCGGAACAGAAATATGAAAAACAAACCGAATGCGGTCGCGCTCTTCTGTGGTGCTGGCGGCCTCTCGCTGGGATTCAAGCGGGCGGGCTTTGAGATTCTATTCGCGACCGATTGCGATCGCGACGCAATCGCCACCTATCGTATTCATTCTTCATCTACAGAGGTGCGCGAAGAAGATATCAAACAACTTAATCCCTCTATTATCCCTAAAGGAATCGACATTCTATTAGGCGGGCCGCCATGTCAGGGATTCAGCAGTGCCGGTCAAAAGTTCTGGGCAGATACCCGAAACAAACTGCTTACTGAATATGTGCGCGTACTCAATGAACTTCGACCAAAATGGTTCCTGATGGAGAATGTTGAGGGGTTATTGACGGCATGGGATGGCCAATATATCAGCGAAGCGGTAAAAGCGTTTCTCTCCCTCGGATACAATGTAACGCTTGAGAAAATCTATGCCCATGCTTATGGAGTTCCACAGAGAAGAAAGCGCGTGGTTATTGTTGGGAATCGTCTGGGACACATCTTCAGGTTTCCTCCTCACAATCACAACATCAGTGGTTCAATATTTCGAAAGTCCGAAGCTACATTTCGCGAGGCGACATCAGACCTTCCAACTGCGCATACGGACACGGCGCGGGTGACGAGATACGCTCGTGAACCGCAGAATGAGCTCCAAACGTGGCTTCGCGCGGGCCAATCGCAAGTCGCACAACATTTCTTTTTTGAGCAGGGAGAAGAACAGCAACGGCGAATTGAAATACTTACACCCGGCCAAACAATGAAAGACTTGCCAGAGGATATGCAACATGACTCTTTCAAGAGGCGCGCGAATAGACGCGTCTGCGATGGAACGCCCTCCGAACGAAGGGGAGGTTCACCGTCGGGAATCAAGCGACTAATCGCGGATGAACCCGCGTTGACGATCACAGGCGCAGCGATGCGGGAATTCATTCATCCTTCCGAGAACCGTCCCCTTTCGCTCAGAGAATGCGCTCGCCTTCAAACCTTCCCGGACGACCTTGTTTTCGCAGGAGCGCCAGCCTCTGCTCTACAGCAAATAGCAAATGCAGTGCCGCCGCTGCTTGCGGAAGTTATAGCTACACACATTGCAGTGGAGTACGGTTTTGGCGTGGTTTACGAACCGAAACATCCACATTTCCAGTTTTCCTTAACACAATCAAACGGGATGAGTCCCGCACTCAAAAAAACAGAACAAATCCTAAAGTCGTTAATTGACGATGAAGATACACAATTGAAGTTGTTTGAAGAAACCCGGAGGTACGTACTCTCATGATATCGACTGAACTCAAAAGCCATTTCGCTGAAGTGCGCGTTCTCGGTCAAGGCGCAGACCGCATTTCATTGTCAGAAAGTGAGATCGCCTGGTTGCTCTACCTAACGGCAAGCGACCTTGGACTCAAACCAGGAATTCAAGCACTGAGGATTGCCAAGAAGAGCGTGCCACTCTTTTACGACCTGCAGATTCCCCCGACCACCCCAGACGCATGGAAGTCTTTGACTACAGAACAACTGTTGACAGAACTTGACGGACTAATTCGTCAGGAAGCCGATGTCAGACTATACTTCAGCAATTTGTGCGAAATCCTCAAGAGACGCATCAAGTACCAACGAATCCTATCTGGGCAACCCAAACCGACAATGGACCAGATTGGCCCGCGCAGTCTTCTTGAATACGGCATTATGCCCACTGATCTTCTCGGAACGTGGCTCATCTGGCGCAAATGGATTTTCGATGTCGACAATCGGAGTGGGCAGGAAACCGGCTACCTCTTTGAGCCTGTGCTCGCTTCTTGCATGGGTGGAACGACTGTTGGTTCACGCAACTCTCCGGTGAAGCGGGTGAATGAGAGTGGCAAGAAGACGGCGGATGGTCGCCAGATCGATTGTCTTGATGTGGACGCAAAGATTGCCTACGAGTTCAAGTTGCGCGTAACAATAGCCGCAAGTGGACAAGGACGTTTTGCCGAAGAACTGTCTTTCCCGGTTGAGTGCAAAGCGTCCGGGTTAACGCCAGTTCTTATTGTGCTTGACCCAACACCGTCGGCACGATTGACGGAACTTCAGAAAGCCTTTGAAGACAACGGCGGGGCAGTCCACGTCGATGACGCTTGGGACTTCATTGAAGAGAAAGCGGGAGTATGTATGAGCAAGTTTATTGAGAAATACATGCGGCCTGTTCTACTACAAATGGCATCTTTCGACGACGTCGTTCCTGATGCCCTCACTTTGACATGGAACAAAGATGACATCACCCTGACGACAGGCAAGAAGAGCTTCAGAATTAAGAGAAAAGAGAACGGCGAACAATGTCCCGTCCGGCTGTAGGTTGACACCTTGAAGGGAGAACAAGGTGCCCGGTAATGTAATGATTCGGTACAGTGAAGCGTTCAAGTTACAGGTGGTGCGTGAATTGGAGGCGGGACGGTTCAAGAGTCCATGGGAGGCTAGTAGGACATACGGTGTCAATGGGGCAACCACGCTGGCGAACTGGGTGCGGCGGTACGGCAAGAACCATTTACTGGGGAAGGTGGTGTGGGTCATGAAAGCGGACGAACAAACCGAAGTGAAGACTTTACGGCAGCGGGTGCGAGAGTTGGAGCGGTCTTTGGCGAATGCGCATATAGATTTGGCGCTAGAGTCGGCGTACGTGGAGCTGGCCTGCAAGGCAGCCGGTATCAAAGACGTAACGGACTTTAAAAAAAAGCACGTTGGGGAGCGGTAAACGTGGTGTCTGACCGTAAAGAGAAGGTTTCCAGCGTGGCGGTTTTGTGTACGCGTGTAGGCATGAGTCGGCAGAACTACTATGCGGCACGGCGTTTGCGTCAGCGCCGGGAGATAGATGAGGAATTGCTCCTGGAGTTGGTTCGGCGCGAACGGCAGGTGCAACCGCGCCTCGGAGGTCGAAAGTTGCTGCATTTGTTGCAGGCGGATATGGAGGATGCAGGCGTGAGTGTGGGACGCGACCGATTCTTTGAACTTTTGGCAGAGAGCGATTTGCTGGTGCTGCCCAAACCCGGGACGCCACACACCACGAACAGTCGGCATTATCTGCCGGTGTTTCAGAACCTTTTGGCGGCAATGAATGTGCAATCTCCGAACGAGGCGTGGGTGAGCGACTTGACGTACATTCGAACCGACGAGGGGTTTCTCTACGCCGCCTTGATCACCGACGCCTATTCGAGAAAGATTGTCGGGAGCCATATTGGAGACAGCCTGGAGGCTGAGGGCTGCCTGATGGCGTTGGATCAGGCGTTGAGCGAACTTCCGAAAGGCAAGCAACCCATCCACCATTCGGATCGGGGTTGCCAGTATTGCTGCCATGAGTATGTCGATCGGCTGCAGGCGCGCGGGTTGGCGATCAGTATGACCGAGGTCATGCACTGTTACGAGAACGCCCTGGCCGAGCGGGTCAACGGCATTCTGAAGCAGGAGTACGAGATGGATCGGACGTTCCGTACGAAGGCCCAAGCCATAGCGGCGTTCCAGCAGGCTGTGTGGCTCTACAACCACCGGCGGCCGCACTTGATGTTGAACTACCGGTTTCCGGCCGACGTCCATGCGGAGGCAGCATGAACAGCAGACCTGAACCTCGGCCCGGCGCCTCTGCTCTCCGCCCTTGGCCCTTCGGGCCACCCCTTCGGGGACGGGCTCCGTGCAGAGACGCCGGGCCGAGGTATGCACCATCCGCAATCTCTCGCCGCCAGGCAACGGCCCCCGATGGGGGCCTCGCCTGTGACAATCCGCCTTGCTGTGTGTTGTGAAGAACATGTTTATTAACAACGAAAAAGTGTCAAACGCAAATCAGGACGTGACAGTTCGCGCGTCGCCTTGCGCGCCGCCGGTTCGCCGGGGCGTTGTGCTGAGAGATTATGAAGACCGAAACGGAAACCTTCTGTGACGCCGTTCGACAGCGATCAGGCGAGAACCGAATTGCGATGAGTCGCATCGGCTCTGGTCGCGCCACATTGAGTCCGGCTATGTCAATTCTTCGACAGGAACTTGATTCGATGGTTCGCGCGATCTGGCTCCTGGTAGTTCAAGACAAGGGCGAGCGCGAGCGCCTCATACACGCCACATTAACGGGCCAGAAATGGACAACGACAACCGGCAATGGGAAGACGCGCAAGGTTACGGATCGTGAGATGGTCGAACTTGCTCAACATCTGCAAGGGTGGACGCTCTCTGTGTACAAGTTCGGCTGCGCATTCATCCACCTCTCCGACTTTCACAACCATGCCGTGCAAGACCCTTTCAAGACACTCCCCAGGACGGAACGGGAAGACATACTCCGCCATATGCAGAACTACCACGGCGGACCGCTTGGCGATGATCCTGACATGGACGATATCGCCCAGTTTCTCCCGCAGGTATTTGACAAGATCGCCGGCAACCTCGAATGCTATGTGAAGTCGCTGGAGGATGGCAAAGGTATCGAATAGGAGCACAATCGGCTCCCGGTGACTGACTGAGGTTATCAGCCAGCCACCGGCGCCACACCACCGCACGTGCCGGTCGGCATACGGCGGTTCCGGTCAGACACGGGCTTTCGGCCCGTAGTGAAGAGTAATCCATAACGTGCGCATGTCGGGAACGCCTTGTTCGTGCAGCCAGTGGTTGGTCAGGGCACGCTGGAGAATGCTGTTGGCACTCATCCGCCAGCACCCCTTACGCTTCGCGTGGCCATGTGAACCTCCTCGCGGGGAATCCCCAAGGCGAGGAGATGGCGTCGGCGAGTCCGGGGCCGTTTCCATTGCTTCCAGTAGTAAAGCCGCACTCTTCGCCGCGGCCATTCGTCCAGTCCCAGCAACGCCGTATAGGTGTGGCCGATCCCGAAGCAGTGGAGGCAGCCGGTGACGTACTGGAGGAGTTCGTGGATGACGTCCCCCACCCGATGTCCCCGGTTGCGCCGGGTGATTTCTCGCACCCGTCGTTTGAATGCGGTTTCTGTTCGTCAGCCCGCCGGTTTCCTCTAGCCTTCCTCCCCCCGACCGGTTATCATGCCGGAGTTGGCTTCAAGTAGTAGTTCTTTCACACTTTCATGTGCGGTTCCTCCTGCAGGGGACTTGCACCCCATTTACAACGCGCCCATGATGGGCGCACACCAACGGTGGCAGGTTACGCTCGCAAGCTCGCGAACCTGCACCGTGACGTTGGCCGGATGTAACGAAATGAGAACGACACTCGTCACGATATTGGCAAACGTGTCATACGGCATAATTGGCTTTCTGCTTTATCGGGGCAGAGTGATCACCCGAAACCCCTTGCTGGATTCCGATCTGGTAGTATTTCTGGCGCCGGCACTGGGCGTTTTTATCGCGAATGGAGTAATCATGTGGAATGCATGGTCCAAACCTATGCGAACCAGGGTCCGGTTTGCGTTGGCAACAACCTGCGCGGCAGCGATCACGTTCATGGCCTTTTGGGCGTACATGGGGCTTGGTGTCAATATGTACGGGGAATAACAGACAGGTGACAATGCGGTGCAGAGTACTCGCGCCAGGGGCCGTGAGACCCTGACCGCCCAAGTCGGGCACAAAATGAAGACGATCAAAATCAGGGAAGAAGACTGGGAGGTCGATTATCTGGTCTCGATGCTTCGCGGCATGCGAGCGGGCGCATTCCAGAAACAGCGCTGGGCGCCGCGTGATGCTCTCGTGATGAAGGATGGCTCTCGCGCCACGATCTTCACCGGCCAGGAATTCGACACGGAGAAGATGGAGCTACGCAAGAAGTTTTGGGATCACGATCATTGTCGGACGTGCAACTGGCTCTTGATCGATTCCCAAGGGGAAGAGCATGCCGTCGGGTACACCAATGGTTACGATTGGCTCTGCGAGGAGTGTCATCGATTGTTCGTCACTGAGGATCAATTGGAACGGAACAGATGAAGCCCGAACAACGGCGCGGTGCGCTGCCTCGCGCCCGCCAGCGGGCTCTCGGAGGCGCACGCCGGGCGTTCGCCTTGGAGACAACCTGATCGAAGCGGCGCCCCTGATCTTGCACGCCTGAAAAAGCGTACTGCAAGATTCCGTCCCGCTTCCTCATTGCATTCACCGCCCGCACCTTGTACCATCCATCGCAAATGAACGCAGAGGTGGCTACAATCGCGGAGATCCAGACCGGCGAGACTGCTGAGGAGTCTCTTCTGTCTATCGCCGACTCCCTTCGCGTCCGTTTCTTTGCCTCGGTCTCTCAGCAGCATCAGAAGCAGTTCGGGCAGTTTCTGACACCGCCGCATGTTGCCGACCTCATGGCGGCGATGTTTCAACTCCGCTCACGCCATATACGACTTTTGGACGCAGGGGCCGGAATGGGTATCCTATCCGCCGCGTTCGTTCGACGCCAACTGCGGAAGCAGATGCCGCCGAAGCGGATCGAAGTGACGGCCTACGAACTGGACGCAACGCTGCTTGGGGGCATTGAGCAAACCTACGAAGCGTGCCGCGTCGCGTGCCAACAACGCGGGGTGGAGTTCTCGGCGACGATCCGCAACGCCGATTTTATCGCCGAAGCAGCCGAGATGCAGCGGCACGACTTCTTTTCGAAGGCGCCGCCGGTATTCGACGCGGCTATCGTCAATCCGCCGTACGGGAAACTGTCAACAACGTCAGACGGCTACCGTCTTCTACTCGCCGTGGGGGCCGAAACGACGAACCTCTACACGGCTTTTCTGAATCTCATTATCGGTCTGTTGCGCCCCAAGGGCGAATTGGTCGCCATCACGCCGCGCAGCTTCTGCAACGGTCCCTACTTCAAACCATTCCGTCAGCGACTACTCACGGAAATGTCCCTGCGGAGAATCCACGTCTTCGAGTCCAGGACGGCAGCTTTCAAACATGATGATGTCTTGCAGGAGAACGTGATTCTGCACGCGGTCAAGGGCCACCGGGACTCCGGCTCGATCCGAGTTTCGCAAAGCAACGGCGGCAATCATGACGTCGTTCACGGTCGCACCTTTTTGACGACGGAAATCGTTTCGCCCGCCGATGCTGAAGCGTTCATCCACATCCCCACGTCTGAGCAGCATCTCGCCGCGCGTGGTCTAATCGCCCGACTGGAGTCAACGCTTGACCGGCTTGGTCTCGCAGTTTCGACCGGACGGGTCGTCGATTTCCGCGCACGCGAGCACATCCGGCAGAAGCCGGAAGAGGGTTCGTGCCCTTTGATCTATCCCTGCCATTTCGGCGGGTTGTTTGTCACATGGCCGGCAGAGCGGGGCCGGAAACCCAATGCTATCCGGGAGGATGACCAGACGCAGAGTCTGACTATCCCGGCTGCCGTGTATGTCCTGACGAAACGGTTTACATCCAAGGAAGAACGGCGGAGGGTTGTGGCCTGCATCTACGATCCCGTCCGCGTCGGATCGCAGCGGGTTGGCCTGGAAAACCACCTGAACTACATCCATGCCAGGGGGAAGGGGTTGGATATGCTCCTGGCGAAGGGACTTTGGGCCTACCTCAACTCGTCGGTCCTCGACCTGTACTTCCGCCAGTTCAACGGACACACCCAGGTCAACGCGACCGATCTCCGCAACGTGCGGTTTCCAACGGCGCAACAACTACGCGCTATCGGAAATCAAATCGGGGACAAGGGGATGGAACAGGATGAGGTTGATCGAATCGTGACAAGGGAGGTGGAAGCATGAGTCCGACGACCGGCAAGGGCAAACCGCGTGGCGCGCGCAAACTCAAAGAAGCCATCGCAATTCTGTGCGCCATGGGTTTCGGCCCGAAACAAAGCAACGAGGTCGCTGGGTACGTCCTGCTTGCCATGCTCGACCTTGGTCCCTACGACCCGTGGCAGAACGCCAAAGACCCTCTGCGCGGCATCACCCCGATCATCGACTTCGTCGCCAACAAGTACCGTCTCCGATATGCCCCCAACACCCGCGAAACTATCCGTGACGAGGCCGTGAAGTATTTCGTGGAAGAAGGGCTTCTGGCAAAAAACCCGGATGACCAGAGCCGTCCGACCAACAGCGGCAAGACGGTCTACCAGATCGAACCAACCGCTCGCGGGTTGTGCAAGGCGTTTAAGACTGACGGGTGGAAACCGGCTCTCAAAAGGTATCTTGCGGAGAAAGAAGTCATCAAGCGCGAATTGCAACGCGCCAGGGCGATCGCCCGTATTCCGGTATGCTTGCCGTCAGGCAGGGAGATCACGCTTTCGCCGGGCGGCCAGAATCCACTCATCAAGGCATTCGTTGAGGATTTCTGCACACGGTTCGTTCCCGGCGGCGTTGTTCTCTACGTCGGAGACGCCGAAAACAAGTTTCAGTTCTTCGAGACGGAGTACTTTGCCCGGCTTGGCGTTCAGATCGATTCTGCCGCCAAGATGCCGGACGTCGTTGTTCATGATCCGAAACGTGAATGGTTGGTCATCGGCGAAGCCGTGACAAGCGCCGGGGTTGTGGACGGGAAGCGACGGCGGGAACTCAAGGAGTTGTTCGCCGGATTCAGCACCGGTCTTGTTTTCGTCACCGCATTCGAGGACCGCGACGCAATGGGCCGCTTCTTGAGCCGGATTTCCTGGGAAACGGAGGTCTGGATTGCCGAAGACCCTGACCATATTGTTCACTTCAACGGTGAACGTTTTCTCGGTCCGTATCCCGACACGATGACTGGATGAACAGAAGAGGCGAACCAGACGGTGGAACGCTACGGCGCGTTCCGCGCCGCGGTTCGGCGCATCTGCGAATGGGAAGTAACGCGAGAGGCGAAATGTGGATTTGGAGGGACGACCTCCGTGTCGTCCGTGAATCAGCCAGAGCGGGAGGAACGGGCGGGACGGCTCGTGCTCCGTAGCGAAGCTCTACTTCGCAGAGTAGTTAATAATGATTGATTTCACACATCAACCTGACGGATGCCCGTCGCCCAAGGAACGTCATCGAGACTTGCCAGAGTATTTTTCTGGAGGGCGGCAGGCCTCTGCCGCCGCGTGGGCGTATGGCGAAATGCTTGTGGATGGAATGTCGGAACGACGTTACGCGAGGATGGAATGGGTCAGTGACATAGGGGAGGTGGACTAAAGACCGGCTAAAGCCGGTACACCAAACGGCATTACTACCGCGTTTGGTGTACCGCCTTCAGGCGGTCCCACCACGTAACTGACCCATTACGCGAGGATCAGGATTTCACCTTGACCCCAACCAGCCACCGGGGCAGCATCGATCCATTGCGAAAACAGGAAGGATTGTGAAGGCGCGGAACAAGACCTTCAGAAGACCAGGTTATAGTTCGCGACGCATAACGCCCGCCTGAGAGGTGTACGTGATCCGTACGTACGGTGATGTGGGGAGGGGCGCCCTCGATGGGCGGTCCTATCCCGATCGGAGAAGAAAGATTATCTCACGCGGAGGCGCGGGGGGCGCGGAGAAATGCGGGTTTGTGGGCGGCGCTCGGACGGGACGAATGCGGCGGCGCTGGAAGGAAACTATGACGCAGACGGGCCGTTGGAGGGACGCGAGGGGCGAGAAGAGGTGATCGGGTTGGCGGGCCGCAGGCCGATGACGCCCCAGTTGGATCGAAAATGAATGGCGGCATGTCGGTTGTTTCGTCGAGGTAGGTTATATGCGACTCTTCTTGCTCGTTCAAATCAGGTTGCCACATAAAGCCGACTTCGAAAGCTTGCACAAAGCCTACTTGAACTGCACGCGCAAACAAAAAGCGCATTAAAACATACGGCTAGACAAGCAATTTTAAGTGCTTGACGATTGCCGACCCGAGCAGTAGCGTTACCGACATTCACGTGGGTGCGTTCCTGCGTGAGGTAGGCTTAATAAGACTGTTGGACGGCCAGAAGAACAATGAACAGCCTTGAGAAACGGCAACGAGGTTGGTAAGGTTCTACACGTGATTGCAAACACAAAAAAGACAGTCAATTTCATAGACTTATTCTGCGGGATAGGCGGATTCCGCTATGCCATAGAAGGGGTTGCGGAAAAGATCGGTGTTCATGCGGAGTGCCTATTGTCCAGCGATATTGATCCTGACTGTCAAAAGGCATATGAGGCCAATTTCGGGGAGGCGCCGGCTGGCGACATCCACGCCATTGATGCCAACTCAATCCCAGACCACGACATCCTTCTTGCCGGGTTTCCATGCCAACCGTTCAGCATCATCGGACATCGAAAGGGGTTTGAAGACGCCCGAGGCACACTGTTCTTTGAGATTGCCAGAATACTTGAAGCGAAGAAACCACAGGCATTTGTTCTGGAGAACGTGAAACTGTTGGCCGGTCACAATAATGGGAAAACGCTGGCGCGAATAATGGAAGTGTTACGCAGTCTTGGGTATCACGTTGACCGCAAGATTTTCAATGCGCTGGATTTCGGACTCCCGCAGAAACGAGAGCGGGTGTTTATCGTCGGCTTCAAGACGCCAAGTGCGTTTGAATGGCCGAAAGGTGGGATTCCAATGAAACCACTACGGGATGTTTTGGAAAAACGGGTATCCAAGGAGTTCTACGCGTCCGACCATATTCGGAAGAAACGACTTGCCCAACATCCGCCAACAAAGGAACCGACGATTTGGCACGAGAACAAGGCTGGACACATTAGCGCGTATCCCTATTCATGCGCTCTTCGAGCAGGCGCATCATACAACTATTTGCTCGTCAATGGTGAACGGCGCCTTACCCCCCGCGAGATGCTTCGTCTTCAAGGGTTTCCGGACACGTTCAACATAGTGTGTAATTACGGCCAAACTCGCAAACAAGCTGGCAATAGCCTACCGGTTCCGGTTGCAGAATCGGTCTTGTCTCAAGTGTTTCTTTCATGCGGATGGACAAATGGGCACAAGCCGGATGTCGTTTATCCAACGAAGCAATCCTTTGACCGACAAATGATCTTACTGGAGAAAGGAACCCACTATGGGAAAAAGTCCAAGACTAAGAACGGTCGAAAAATACAGACCGCCATATCCGCTTAACAAATTTCCGAGCGGCTTTGCTCTAAACCTCGGAAAAGAAATTGTCTATCTCCTTGCCTCAAGAGGAACACCGAGGCTTGAGGGAACAGACTGGGAAGAAATTTTTGCCAGACTTGTCGGCGCAAAGTGGCAACCTTCAAATGTCGGTCTTGACGACATAATTCTTCAGCAAATGGCATGGGGTGCAAAGACAGTCAAGAACAAGAAACCGTCTACCGTTTCAAAAGTTCGGCTTATTTCAGGCAGAAACTCGGTGTCGTTTTCCTTTGGGCAAGACAAGGTGAAACATGTCGATCCCAACGACATGGGCGAAAAGGTTCTGTCGATCTACAACGAACGCGTTGCGGGTGTCCGAAAGAAGTTCCAACACCTGCGCACCGTGGTCTTGGTCAAATCCGATGATCTCTTGGAATTGGCGGCCTTTGAACTCGATACCATCATGTACGATGCAAAAGGTTTTTGGTGGCAGTGGAATGATAACGACAATCTTGAAGGTTACAACAAAGTTGGCGATGCTCACGTCTTTACATGGCAACCCCACGGTTCACAGTTCACCATCATCGAAAACGTGCCAGAGCACCGCTTGGCAATACGGATCAAGAAACCGCCCCGTCTCGACCGGGACGAAGTGTTGGACGCCTTGAAATTCGACGAATCATGGGTTGAGATCATTTCGTAGGTTGGCATGGATACAGTCTCGCCAAGTGAACGGTCCCGGATTATGGCGAGAGTGAAGTCCAGTGGTAATAAGTCAACAGAAGTTGCGGTGATTTCGCTTCTCCGTTCCTTGCGCCTTTCCGGCTGGCGAAGGCATTACCCTCTTGACGGGAAACCAGATATTGTTTTCCCGCAAAGGCGAGTCGTTCTCTTTATTGATGGGTGTCTTTGGCATGGTTGTCCGAAACATTGCCGGATTCCTCACACCAACCGAAAATATTGGGTCGGAAAGATTGCCGCCAACAGGAGAAGAGATGTTGCCGTTCGACGTCGTTTGCGTATTCGGGGGTGGATTGTGTTTCGACTGTGGGAACATGACATCGGGACTCAAGTAGCCCTTTCAATGATCGCGGGAATCAAAAAATCACGTCCAACCACACCTCGGAGTTTACGTCGCTGACGCGCCGAAACTCAAGGTGAACGTTCGCAATTCAGAGGGAGACACAAGATGCTGAGAAAAGCGGTCACGATGCTCATAGTCATTTCGGCGACCACGTCTTTGTTAGCGGAAACGAATCTGCCACCCGCAGGGGTGGTCTCACAGATGCTAACGACGAACCACCTCTTTGTTCTTAGAGGCGCTCTTCCTGTAAAGCAGACTGGCGATATGTTCTACTACAGAAACAAGTGTATGGCCTGCCAAGCCTATTCTGCCGAAATGATCGGGACGGCAATTCCAACGGGCACAACGACAATTGCGTGCCCATATGAATGTCCAAGGTGCGGACACAAGCAGACCGGACGGATCGTAATCAAAGACAGACCCCTGCCGCAGGCAAGCCGAGACAGACCGGAGGCCGGATACGTTCCGGACGCTGAAACGGCCATCGCTATCGCGGTGGCGGTGTGGAATCCGACATACGGAAAAGAAGAGATAGAATCAGAAAAGCCGTACACGGCGACCTTGTCGAACGGAGTCTGGACGGTCGAAGGGACTCTTCCGACCGGAACTAGCGGCGGCATCGTCAAAGGCGGTGTCGCCGTGGCGGACATCGCCAAAGACGATGGCCGGATTCTGAGAATCACTCACGGAAAATGATTTGCGAACCACCGGTCGCAGACTAGTTCGACCCGCGGCGGGTCTCGCAGTCTGAACCGGAACGTTGGCATTCAGAACATGAACGAACAGGATACACTTCGTGAGGTGGTGGCGTTGTTCAACACCTATCCCGGTGTCTCTGTCGTGTCTGCTGGGAGCGCTTTTCGCACGTTCTCCATTGAACTGACGTGCGGCCGAATGTCCATCCTTGCAAGGATAGCGGCATGGGTCATGGAAGGAGCCAATCAGAGAATCGAGATCCGGTGCTCTCAGCAACAGGACACCAAGTCCGGAGGCCGATTCATGGCAACCGATATCCATTTTCGCGTTGAGGTGGCACGCTTTCCACGGAAGAATGAGCGGCACACTCCGCTCCAGATTCTGGGAATCTTCCTTGTCTGGGACTTGTGGAGGTAAATCGCTGATGCATCTTGCAGTACAATTCGGGGAGCGGCGGTGGCTCGGGCGCCTGGCTTGGACGATCGCGTTTCTTTTGTGCTTGGCCTATAGCGCGATTGCCGTGGGGTTTGTCGTCTTCGATTTTCGGGTCATCTACCCGTTAGCTGCGATCGAGCGTCCGGTGTATGCGGTGTTGTTCGCCGGCGTCGCTGTCGTCCTTTCCTGCCTCCTGTTCTGGCTTTGCCGGTTTCTGACGCGCCGAATGGCGCGGAGGGGATGGAGCCCACGTTCAGGATTACTGGCCTGCGCGCTGATGGCGCTTCCTCTCTCGGGCACCGTCGCCTACCTGGCCCTCGATATGCCGCCCATTGAGGAAGACCACACGCTGGCCGACATTCCGGCTTCCGGCGAGGACGCACAGGCGAGCTACGCCCTGGCCATGACCTACGCCAAGGGCGAGGGCGATCGCAGAATTCAACCGGGCATCGCCCAACTGGACCAGGAGGCGATCTTCACGAACGCGCTGGCTTTTGCCGACATGATAGAAGGCGACTGGCGGGCCGTTGCCGAAGCGCGTGAGGTCATCAAACGCCTGGACTCCTATGATGCCGTCGCGGACCTGACTTCGCCCCGCGAGGACACACCCGTGATGAGTTTCGTGGCGTATCGTAACCTGACCCGCGTGTATCGTGCCTACGCCGCTTTGCGCGTGGCGCAGGGGCGGCCTGAAGAAGCTGCGCGGCACCTGGCGCAACTTCACTCCGTCGTCCGGAAAATGATGCCGTACTCCCGCATCCTGATGCACAAAATGCTCTCTGCGGACATGGCCCGACAAAACATCGTGGCGGCGCACCGGCTCTTCACGTCCGGCACGAACGTCACACCCGAGGCATTGGCGATTCTCCGTCCGGCTTTCGCGCCATTGTCGGACCAGGACGTCAGCCTGCACCGGGCGCTGATCGGAGAATACCTGAGCATCAAAAGCACCTTCAGCGGCGCGCGAACCCGCCTGGCGGCCTCCGTCGATCCGTACGCGAAGTCATCTGCGGCTCGCTTCGTCGCCGGGCTGCTAGTCTCGCCGGTCTTTCTGAATCGGAACCGAACCCTTCACGACGCCTCCCACTTGTATCGGGGCATGATCGAGATGGCCGACCAAGGGCGCAGTTTGGAAGGTCCGCTGAACCAGTATTGGGGACAGAGGCACATCAGGAACGCGATGGGGCACGATATTCTCTGGACATTAACGCCAAGCTATGACCATGCTGCCAACGTGTTGCGACAACTCCAGGCTGCGAGCGACACGCTGGCCATGGAGATTCGCGACCGGCTCGGTGGAAGACCGGGTTTGGGGGGGAATTGAAGCAGAAAAAACCAGAGCCGAACTCAGCGGCGCACGCTACAACTCGCAAACTTGCCCCCGTGAAAGGCTTCATCATTACAATCGGTCTGTTGATGTGCCAGTTAGCCATTGCACAGCAGCAGGAGAATGCAACGCTTCCGTATACGGTGCTCTGCCGCCTTGCTTCCGTAGACTTAAAGGGCTTCGCTGGCCTGACCAACCAAGAGATACGGTTGACAGTCAAGAGCAAGACTCCGGGGGTACAGCCTTCAGACATTCGGTTGCACATTGAATCCGCAACCAGCCGGATTCCCATCCCAGTGAACTCGGACGGGACTTTCTCACTCCCCATTTCACAGGAACTGTTGCGCGAGAATCCGATGATTGTCGCCAACCAACCAAAAGGCACGATGGAACTGAAAGTATCAATAACCCTGAAAGGCACATGTTCTGACGGGTTGGCTGAACTGACGGACAACCGACAACGGTACAACAGCATCTTCTTTCTTGAAGATCTCAGGACCAGATTGACGAAAACCGATCTCGGCGATGTGCCGATGAGCAATGTCGTTTCCCGGACGGTGGTTGCTGTCCGACTCATTCCCCAAAGAGATGCCGGGAAGGCGACAGTTGTAATCGAGTCATCGAGCGGACGCGCGGTCGTTCCCAAACAGCGTGACGGAGCATTTTTTCTGATGCACGATCCATCGCTGGCAAAGGAGAATCCGTGGGTCTTGATGGCAACCAATCACAATTGGAAGGTTGAAACAGAGCTTCAAGACCAGGCCGAACAGCGGCCTGCGCCTATCTCCGCTAGCGCGGCTCAGGCAGAGGCCGGGCGGTCTGCGAAGAGATGATGAAACGAGCAAAGCGCGGCGCCGCTACCTTCGATCGCCACGCGGTCTTTGGAAGGCGTGCGCCGACGTTGGCGAGAGACAATGACGAAGCGGATGAGCCCATTCGTGGAGATTGAGCGATGTGGTGAAAGTGCGAGGTAGGGCGCTCTCGCCGAGAGCGCCGTCTTCGATTTACACACAACCGCCCGTCTGTTCCCATACCGCTTCCGGCGGCCTCGGCGAGTCCGCCCTACCAGTCGCCATCACGCTTTCTTCATGGGCTTGAAACCCGCCGGTCACTGCTGTATATTGTCTCTACCACATTGTGGTTGGGACTCGGTTGTGTCATTCAGCCGGACAGCGGGAGAATCGACAGATGCAGAACGACAGCGCGGTGGAATCGTCCTTTGACCTGGCGCCTGTGGCGGAGATCGTGGCTTCGCACGCCCCTTTTTCGGAAGGCGATATCATCGGGGCCTTGCAGGATGTTCAGGATCGCTACGGTTATCTGGCGCGGCCGGTCGTGGACGAACTGGCGCGGTTGAGCGGCTTGCCGGTCGCCAAGTTCTATGGCGTGGCGACATTTTACGCGCAATTCCATCTGAAACCGCATGGGAAGCATACGGTTCGCGTCTGCCGCGGCACCGCCTGTCATGTGCGCGGTTCGCCCAAGATCATGGATGCGGTCGTGCGGCGTCTGGGTATCGAGGATGGCGCGACCACGCCCGACAGGCTTTTTTCGCTGGAAACCGTGGCCTGTCTTGGCACCTGCTTTCTGTCGCCCGTGATGCTGGTGGACAGCCGGTATTTCGGAAATCTCACGCCGGACCAGGCTGTCAAGGTGCTCGATAACATGGGTGCGAAGCGCGCGGGGCAGGGGACCACGCATCAAGAGGGGACGCCGACATGTCCAAGCTGACGCCGGAAATCGAGAAACTGCGCGAAGCGCGCCGCGCCGCGCGGCGGCGCCGGCCGGCCCGCGCGGTGCGTATCTGCACGACCGGCTGCCGGGCGCTGGGCGCGCTGGAGGTGCATGCGGCGTTCGAGCGCGAACTGGCCGCGGCGGGTTTGACGGACAAGGTGGCGCTGCTCAAGACCGGCTGCCAGGGTATCTGCGCGGGGGCGCCGGTGATCGGCGTAGACCCGGAAGGCATACTTTACCTGGGCGCCAAGCCCGAGGACGTGCCGGAAATCGTGCGCACGACACTGGTCGGCGGCGCTGTGGTCGAACGTTTGTGTTTTCAAGGACGCCAGGGGCCGATTCCGAAGCGGGTGGACATTCCCTTTTTTGCCGTCCAAAAACCGCTTGTGCTGGCGCGTTGCGGACGGATCGATCCGACCAGTATCGAATCGGCCCTGGCGGATGGTAGTTACGAAATGCTGGAGCGGGCGCTGACCGGGATGGAGCCGGAGGCCGTGATCGCTGAAATTACCGCCTCCGGTCTGCGCGGCCGCGGCGGGGCGGGTTTTCCCACCGGCCGCAAGTGGAGCGCCACCCGCGCGGCGCCCGGCGAACTCAAATACCTGATTTGCAATGCCGACGAGGGCGATCCCGGCGCTTTCATGGATCGCGCGGTGGTGGAAGGCGACCCGCATGCCGTTCTGGAGGGACTGCTGATCGCCGCCCACGCCATCGGCGCCAGGCAGGGCTACGTCTATGTGCGGGCCGAGTACCCGATCGCCATCGAACATCTCAAGCTGGCCATCGCGCAGGCGCGCGAGCACGGGCTGCTCGGCGATAATATTCTGGGCACGGGCATGGCCTTCGACGTGAAGATCAAGGCCGGCGCGGGGGCTTTTGTCTGCGGCGAAGAGACCGCGCTGCTGGCCTCGATCGAAGGCAAGCGCGGCCAGCCGCGGACGCGGCCGCCTTTCCCGGCGCAAAGCGGACTGTGGGGCAAACCGACCTGCATCAACAACGTCGAGACCCTGGCCAATATCGCCCCGATCCTGCGCATGGGCGGCGCGGTTTATGCCGGGCTGGGCACGCCCACGAGCAAGGGCACCAAGATTTTCGCGCTGGCCGGCAAGGTCAAGTACACCGGTCTGGTGGAAGTCCCGATCGGTATCACGATGAATCAACTGGTCAACGACATCGGGGGCGGCGTGCCGGCCGGCTCGGCCTTCAAGGCCGCCCAGATGGGCGGACCGTCCGGCGGTTGCGTGCCGGCGCGTTATCTCGACATGCCGATCGACTACGAAACGGTCAAGGAGGTCGGGGCCATCATGGGCTCGGGCGGTCTGATCATTCTGGACGGCGCCACCTGTATGGTGGACCTGGCCAGGTATTTCATGGACTTCTGCGCCAAGGAATCGTGCGGCAAGTGTCCGCCCTGCCGGATCGGAACGACCCGCATGCTGGAGATTTTGACGCGCATCTGCGCCGGGGAGGGCAAGCCGGAGGACATCGCGCGTCTGGAAGAACTGGGCGGCCAGGTCAAGAAGAACTCGCTCTGCGGCCTGGGCCAGACCGCGCCCAATCCCGTGCTGACGACGATCCGGCATTTCCGTTCGGAATACGAGGCGCATGTCAACGAACGGCGTTGTCCGGCCGCCGTCTGCCGCCGCCTGATCGGTTTCAAGATTTTGCCCGAGAAATGCATCTGTTGCGGACGCTGCGCGAAGGCCTGTCCGGTTCCCTGCATCGCCGGCAAGATCGGCAAGGCGCCGGCGCGGGCCACTGAACAGGACCGCGAAAACGGAAAGGTCGGCGAGCCTTTCGCGATCCAGTCGGCCCTGTGCATCAAGTGCGGCGCCTGCTTCGATATTTGTCCGGTCGCCGCAATCGAGAAAAAATGAGCGCTGCAGGAATGAATGACCTCAAGGAGAAAACCCCCATGGTCCGCTTGACCATTGACCGCCGCGCGATCGAAGCCCAGCCGGGTCAGACCATCATGCAGGCCGCCCAGGACAACGGCATCCAGATCCCGCACCTTTGCCACGAGCCGCGCCTGATCCCGACCGGCGCCTGCCGGCTCTGCCAGGTGCATGTCGGCGCGCTGGACCGTCCGCCGGTGCTGGCCTGCGCGACCCCCGTCAGCGAGGGAATCGAGGTCGTGACCGAATCGCCCGAACTCGCCGCGCGCCGCAAGCTGATCCTGGAACTGCTGCTGAGCGAGCACCGTGTGGCCTGTACGACCTGCGATGCCGACGGCGAGTGCGTGCTGCAGGATCTGGCGTACCGGTATGACGCCAGGGAATGGACCTACGGAACTTTCCCGCACAGCGAGCCGGTGCCGCTGAACTACACCTCGGAAAACCGCGCGATCGAGTACGATCTCGAAAAATGCGTGCGCTGCGGCCGTTGCGTGCGCTTCTGCGACGAAGTGCAGGGCGCCTGCGCGCTGACTTTCGACAGCCGCGGCATCGGCGCCAGGATCAATACGGCCTACGGGCGGCCGCTGCACCAGTCCGACTGCGAACTATGCGGCGGCTGCGTGCGGGTTTGTCCCACCGGAGCGATGCGCGAGAAGGCCGCCCGCGGGTTGGGCCGGCGCAAGGATTTGACCAGGGTGCGGACCACCTGCACCTACTGCGGTGTGGGTTGCACGATGGAACTGAACGTCAATCCACGACTCAATCGCATCGCGCGCGTGACCACCGAGCCCGGCATGGGCAGCAACGACGGCAATCTCTGCGTGAAGGGACATTTCGCCTTCGATTTCGTAAATTCGCCGGAGCGGCTGACGAAACCGCTGATCCGCGAGAACGGTTCCTTCCGTGAAGCCGGCTGGCAGGAAGCCATCGCCAGGGCCAGCCAGGGCCTGGCCGCCGCCCGCGACCAGTACGGACCGGAAGGCCTGGCCTTCCTGAGTTCCGCGCGCTGCACCAACGAAGAGAACTACCTGATGCAGAAACTGGCCCGTATGGCGGGGAAGACCAACAATGTTGACCAGTGCGCCACCACCTGCCACGCGCCGACCGTCGCCGGGCTGGCCCTTTCGCTCGGGTCCGGCGCCATGACCAACGCGATCGGCGAAATCAAGAATGTGCAGACGCTTTTCCTGATCGGCGCGAATCCGACCGAGGCCCATCCGATCGTCGGCCTGGAGATGAAGAAGGCCATGCGCAAGGGGGCGCGGCTGATCGTCTGCGATCCGCGCGATACCTGGATGGCTCGGCACGCGCAGATCCACATCAAGCACCGGCCCGGCACGGACAACATGCTGGTCAACGCGATGATGAATCACATCCTGGCCGCAAACCTGCACGACCAGGCCTTTGTCGCCGAGCGCTGCGAGCGCTTCGACGCGCTGTGCGAAAACGTCAAGGACTACACCGTCGCGCGGGCGGCGGAGGTTTGCGGCGTGGATGCGGAGCTGATCCGGCGCGCGGCGGAGTGGTATGCGAAGGGCGCGCCCTCGGCGATCTTCTATACCCTGGGCATCACCGAGCACACCTGCGGCACCGAAAATGTCCAGAACCTGGCCAACCTCGCCATGCTCTGCGGCCAGATCGGCAAGGAGTCCTCGGGGATCAATCCCATCCGCGGTCAGAACAATGTCCAGGGCGCCTGCGACATGGGCGCGATCAACACCGTGCTCACGGGTTATCAGAAAGTTTCCGATGAGGCTGTCCGCGCCAAGTTCGCCAAGGCCTGGGGCGGCGCCCTGCCGGCGAACCCCGGCGGACGCGTGACCGACTTCATCGAAAAGGCCGAAGCGGGGGAACTCAAGGCTTTTTACGTGCTCGGCGAGGATCCCGTACTCAGCGAGCCCAACCAGGCCAAGGTCATCGAGAGCTTGAAGAAACTGGATTTTCTGGTGGTCCAGGAAATATTCATGACCGAGACGGCCAAACTCGCCGACGTGATCCTGCCGGCGACCTGTTTCGCCGAGAAGGACGGCACCTTCACGAACACCGAACGCCGCGTGCAGCGCGTGCGCAAGGCCGTCGAACCGCCCGGCGAGGCGCGGCCGGACTGGCGCATCCTATGCGATATGTCCACCGCCATGGGCTATCCCATGAACTATGTCGGCGCCTCGGAAATTTTCGACGAGATCGCCGCGCTCACGCCGAGCTTCGGCGGCATTTCCTACGAGCGCATCGACAAGCTCGGGCTACAGTGGCCTTGTCCCACCAGGGACCATCCCGGCACCGGTTTCCTGCACAAGGGCCGCTTCACCCGCGGCAAGGGGTTGATGCATGCCATCAGGCACCGCCCGCCGGCCGAGGAGCCGGACGCCGCCTATCCTTTCATGCTTTCCACCGGGCGCACGCTCTACCATTACAACATCGGCAACATGACCAGGAAGACCGCCTCCATCGCGCAGAAGCAGAACGAGAACTTTGTCGAGTTGCACCGCCTGGACGCGGAGCGCCTGGGCATCGCCGATGGCGGCCTGGCGCGCGTCTCGACGCGGCGCGGCTCGCTCGTGATCCGCGCGCATGTGGGCGACAAGGTCCGCCCCGGGGGACTTTGGATGCCCTTTCATTTCGTCGAGAGCGTGACCAACAAATTGACCAACGACGCCTTCGACAACATCACGCGCACGGCCGAGTACAAGTGCTGCGCCGCCAGGATCGAAGACGCCGGCGCGCCGCGGGCTTGAAGGAAAGGGAAGGTGGACCGATGAAAAACGCGCTTGCGAGCGATCGCGCGGGCTGGGATGAGATTATCGCGCGGGCCATCGTCAACGAGGAATCCTCCGCCGCCTTCTATCGGCAGGCGGCCGGACGCATGGCCGACCGCGTGACGCGCGAGGCGCTCGAGGGGTTGATGCGGGACGAGATCGAGCACAAGCGCCTGATCGAGGAATTCAGGAGCGGTGTGCGACCGCTGCCCGAAGGCAGCGGCATCGGCGGCTCGCTGGTGGAGTTTTTTGGAACGCCCGAATTCACCGCCGAGTTGTCGCCGTCCGAGGCCTTCCTGCTCGCAGCAAAAAAGGAAAAGCTGGCCGTCGAGTTTTACGAAAAGTGGGCCGGCATGTATCCCGACGGTCCGGAGCGCGACCTGCTGCTCGGTCTGGCCCAGGTCGAGCGACGCCACAAACTGAAGGTTGAGGAACTCTTCACCAACGCCGCCTTTCCCGAGGCCTGGTGATATTGGCGCCGAGTTCTTGGTTCACCGCGAAAGATCGCAAAGAACGCACAGAATTCGAGGTGACTGATGGATGAGATCGAGAAGTTTATTCTGACTCAACACCCAACTGCCAAACAATAGGGTTATTCTCTGCGTTCTGTGCGGTCTTTTGTGGTGAATATTCTCTTGCATTAATTCTGGATTATCTTTGGATTGAAATGACACGAAACAGCGAAAATGCGTTGCCGCCGCCGGCTGGGATGCGGGAGACGGAGATTGTCCAGTTCGACCGCGATCATCCAAACGGCCAAAAACGCTCTGACGCCGTGATTGTCGAAAGGCCGCTGAGCATCGAGGTGGACAACACCACCTATACGATACTGCGCACGCCGGGGGCGGACCGCGAACTGGTCGCGGGCTTTCTTTTCACCGAGGGTCTGATTGTCACGCCGGACGATATTCAAATGCTGCGCGAGTGTCCCGACTCCCCGGATGCGATCGCCGTCAAAACCCGCGACGCCGGCGACAAACCGCGCCGCTCGCTGACGATCACCTCGTCGTGCGGACTGTGCGGACGGGAGGATATGCGGACGATGGTCGCGGCGCTGGGCCGCGTCGCCGGCGCCTTGAGCGTTCCATTGGCGGTTTTGTACCGGGTTCCGGCGGCGCTCCGGGGGTCGCAGCCGTTGTTCGATTTGACCGGCGGCGCGCATGCCGCGGCGCTTTTCGATGCGTCCGGCAATGTCTTGTGCGTGAAGGAGGATGTGGGCCGTCACAACGCGCTCGACAAACTGATCGGCCACGCGCTGCTGCGGAAGATAGCCATGAGCGAACTGGGCTTGTTTTTATCCGGCCGCACCAGTTTGGAAATGATCGCGAAGGCGGCCAGAGCCCGCATTCCGCTGGTGGCGGCGGTGGGTGCGCCTACGACGGCGGCGCTTGAAGCGGCCGACCAACTCGGCATCACTCTCTGCGGTTTCTTGCGTGACCAGCGGATATCGGTGTATTCTCACCGATGGAGAATTGCGGAGAAGAAGAGCTAAGAGTGAACAGTAAACGGTGAACGGTAGTAATGGGTCAGTGACATAGTGGAGGTGGACTAAAGACCGGCTAAAGCCGGTACACCAAACGGCATTACTTATTCTTATTCCCGCGTTTGGTGTACCGCCTTCAGGCGGTCCCACCGCGTAACTGACCCATTACGAACAGTAAACTGTGAACTGTGAATGGCAATCAGTGCTCGATTGAATTTTACTGTTTACTGATATGTATCGTGACGCGTTCGGATTAGACGGAAACGGGGGTATCCATGTGCCAGATGCGCATCGTATTGAAAAATAAAGGCGGCCAGGAGGTGGTTCTGGAAAACGCCGCGCGGCTTAAGGTGACCGCCGATGGCATCGAGGTCAACGCGATGTTCGAGGCGCCAAAACTGGTCGCGGGGGCCGTGATCAGCGGGATCGATTTCATGGAGAACGAAGTGACCCTGGTAAAACCCGGCGGAAAGGGCTGATATGGAGCCGCAAACGGCGATCGAAAAACTACGGATTCTGCTGCCGCATTGGATCGAACATAACCGCCGGCATGAAGCCGAGTTCAGGCAATGGGCCGCAGCGGCGCGACTGGAAGGCTCGGAAACTTTGGCCGTGCTGCTCGAAACGGCCGCGGCGAACATGGTTGCCACCGACGCGATTCTGAAAAAGGCCGGGCTGGAAGTCGGCGCGACCGGCGAAGTTCACGACCACGCCCATCCTCACGATCATGGCTGACGTTTAAGTTATAGCAAAAAATCGTCCATTAGATCCCGTTGCGGCGAACGTTTTCGTTTTGTCTGGGATTGGCGTTGGGCGCGGTTGGCGTTGCGTTCGAGTCGCGCCAGTATGTCGTCAAAGTCCCGCAGTTCGCGTCCGGCGTGATCGATCGCGTATTGTATTGCGGAGCGGAGCCGATTGGCGTAACGCGGGTCTTCGGCGCGTGATTCGTAGTTCCAGGCCGGATCGCTCTTCATTCGGCGAATCTCCGCCCGGGTGGATTGCATCGCCCGCCGTAATTGGGCGGTCATCCTGTGGATCATGGAGATGGGCGTGTGCTGTCCGAGTCCCGCTTTCCCGCTGTCGCAACGCACGAGGACATTGTAGAGGGCGGCGACATCGCGTCGGCGGTAGGCTTCCTGGGCTTCATGCCACAGGTTCTTGCGATTCTCGGACATGGCGCCGTGATGGTCCGGGTGGAGTTGACGGACGATTGTACGGTAGATATCCCGCGCTGAGACATCCTCCTGATGCGAGCGCCTTGCGAAGTTGGGCGGCGGACGGTTGCCGGTCATGGTTTCGTAGAAATCGTCAAAATTGTTCCAATCCTCGTCCGGCATCGTCTTGAAGGCGTCGTTATCGAAAATGTCGTCCGGATCGGAATCGGCGTCATAAGCGTCGCATTCCCTGACGGGTCGCCCGCGCTGTGCCTCCCGCCGCCTGAGAATCTCCTCCTCGAACCGGATATCTTCGGCCTGGGCTTGCTCGGGATGTGCGCGGCGCCACTGAACCTTGCTGTAGGCCTCGACGTCGGACAGTTTGTAGCGGTCGACGATGTCCATGATTTCCCGCAGCAGTTCCTGCCTGCCATGAATGGCTTGGGCGAGTTCTCGTTGGCGGGTTAGCAGACTTCCGAACGTTTTGTGCATCCAGGTCAGGAAACCAGGGGTGTCATGTTCGCGAAAGCGCTTCAACTGGAGTTTGAGTTTATCCAGCGCTTTTTCAACTTTGCGATAGTCCTTCAGGGATTTGGTGCGGATGGCGTTGGTATCGAGCCGTACGAGCCCCATGCTTCGACTCAAAATTTTTCGGGGCGGAGGGATAGGACCATCCCAACGTCCGGGCGACCGCCGTGTGTGTGCGCGTTTCATGCGAAGGCCTTTCTTGCATAATTCCCGGCGCGGCACAAACATGGACACGTAACCTCGTTCACCGCCCCGTCACCACGCGTCCCACGATCCAGACTCTGGGGACGGCGCCATCGATCCGGCTGTCCGCGCTGGCCTCGCGGTTGTCGCCGAGCAGGAAGTAGCAGTCGTCGGCCATCTTGCGCACGGCGCTGCCCATGCGCTTGGCCGCCGTCTGTGTGCCGGGCTTCAGATACGGCTCCTGAAGGACCGTGCCGTTGACCAGAACCAAACCTCCGCGCATGGCCACTTGCTCGCCCGGCAGGGCGACGATGCGTTTGACGATCAGGTCCGATTCGGAGGGCAGGCGGACGGCGACGATGTCCCCCCTGGCCGGCGCCTGCCGGCGGTAGGCCAGGCGGTTGATGGCGTAGCGTTCCCCCGGTTCAAGGGTTGGCGTCATGCTTGTTCCCACCACCTGTCCGACCAGCAACACATAACGGGTCAACCCGAAGTAAACGGCGACCGCGCCGAGCGTCACGGCCGCAATGATCCGCAGTTGCCCGCGCCATGAATGCCGGTGGAATTGGGAGTCGAGACTTATGTTGTTTTTCATGTAAATATTCTTGCACTCGGCCGCGTCGCCGTGATAGCCTCCAAACCACGGCCATGCAAGCTCAAACGAAGAATAGCAACCCTTTCCGCCAGGGCAAGACTTGATATGGACAATTCCTCGTTGGGCGATCTGATTTATGTTCTGGTTTTCATTGCCGGGGCCCTTGGCCTCTCTATCGCACCGCTGGTTCTGGCTTTGCTGCTGGCGCCGAAACGTGCGCGCACGGTCTATCACAAGACCCTGCGGAGCATTGAATGCGGCATGGAACCGATCGGCACCGCCTGGATACGTTACGGGGTGGTGTATTACCTATATGCGCTGATCTTCGTGGGTTTCTCGGTGGATGTGCTTTTTCTGTTTCCGGTTGTCGCCGTCTACAACGAAACGTCGGGCTGGCTTGAACTGGGCGAACTGGTTTTGTTCGTCGGCATCCTGGCGCTGGTTGTCGTGTATGCATGGAAGAAGGGAGTCTTCACTTGGAAAAGCAAGTTGATGTCCCCCCGGGGCTGATCCATTTCGCCGCGCTGGATAACTTCTTAAACCTCTGCCGCGCCAATTCGCTCTGGCCCATGACCTTCGGTCTGGCCTGCTGCGCGATCGAGATGATGGCCACCGGCGCATCGCGCTTCGACATGTCGCGCTTCGGCTGCGAAGTCTTCCGCCCATCCCCCCGGCAGAGCGACCTGATGATCGTCTCCGGGACCGTCACCTGGAAGATGAGCACGGCGGTGGTGACGCTTTACGATCAGATGCCGGAACCCAAGTGGGTGCTTGCCATGGGGAACTGCGCCATCGCGGGCGGGCCCTTCGTCTTCCCGGGGCAATATTCCGTCGTTCCAGGGGTTGACAAATTGATCCCCGTCGATGTCTACGTGCCGGGTTGCCCGCCGCGCCCGGAAGCCTTGATCGAAGGCATGCTCAAACTCGAAGAAAAACTCACCGGCCGCCGCCGCTGGCCCACGGTGGAAGCGAAGTAATGGAAAGCGCCATGCCGGTCAAGGATCTCAAAGCCAGTTTCGAGGCCATCGCCCAGCGCAATGCGGCCGGGCAGCCGCTGCTGGCGGAAACCGACCACGGCGCGAAGGGTACGAATCTGGACCTGACGGTCCCCGCGGAGCGCGTCGGCGATGCCGCCCGCATCCTGGATCGGGCGGAGTATATGATCGAGGCGATCACGGGTGTGGACTGGCTGGCCGACAAGCAGATGGAAATCGTCTACGACTTTGTGGACCCCGTCTCCGGCGAGCGCGTGACGTTCAGAGCGCGGGCGCCGCGCGACAAGCCGGAGTTGCCCAGCATCTCCGCTGTCTTTCCCGGCGCCAACTGGCATGAGCGTGAAACGCACGACTTTTTCGGGATCGTTTTCGCGGGTCATCCCGGACTGATTCCCTTGTTGTTGCCGGAGGATGCCACTTTTCATCCCCTCAGGAAGGACTTTGCGCCGTGAGCAGCGACGCCCAAGCCCTCCATCACGAATCGTTCGTCCTGAATGTTGGACCGCAGCACCCCGCGACCCATGGCGTGCTGAGAATCAAACTGACGATGGACGGCGAGTACATCGTGGATGCGGAACCCGTGATCGGCTACGGGCACCGGATGCACGAGAAAATGGGCGAGAACCGCAGCTACGCGAAGTTTCTTCCCAATACCGGCCGCCTGGATTACGTGGCGGCGCTTTTCAACGGTCATGGCTATGTCGGCGCCGTCGAACGGCTGGCCGGGCTGGTCGTCCCCGAGCGCGCGGAGTATATCCGCGTCATCACCTGCGAACTGAACCGCATCGCCAGCCACCTGCTCTGGGTCGGCGCCTTCCTGGTCGACCTGGGCGGGTTCACGCCCTTGCTCTACTGCTTCGATGACCGCGAACACATTCTCGATCTGCTCGAGTCGGTCACGGGTTCGCGGCTGACCTTCTGCTATTTCCGTTTCGGCGGCGTCTGCAACGACGTTGACGACAACTTCATCGCCGGCGCCCGCGCCTTTGTGACATCGATGCGTTCGCGCATGCCGCTCTACGACGCCTTCGTCAGCAAGAACATCATTTTCCGCAAACGCTGCGAAGGTATCGGCATTCTGTCGGCCGCGGAGTGCCGCAAGTATGGCGCCAGCGGTCCCGTCATTCGCGGCTCCGGCGTCGCATACGATGTGCGCAAGCTGGAACCCTATTCGGTTTATCCGCAACTGGATTTCGACGTGCCGGTTTACACGGAGGGCGACTGCATGGCCCGCTACCGCGTGCGCATCGCTGAAATCGTGGAAAGCCTGCGCATCGTCGAGCAGGCGCTCGACAAGCTCCCGGCCGGCCCGGTCATGGCCGACAAGGTTCCGCGCGCGCTCAAGCCCCCGAAAGGCGACTGCTATTTCAACGTGGAGTCCGCGCGCGGCAGTTTCGGCGTGCGCGCGATCAGCGATGGGTCGGAGAACGCCTACCGGCTCAAACTGCGCTCGCCCTGTTTCTCGAACCTGAGCCTGTTCCAGGAGTGCGCGCGGGGGATGTTGCTGACCGATGCGCTGGCGCTGCTCGGCAGCCTGGACCTGGTGATTCCGGATATCGACCGATGAAGGCGGGAGAAGAAGTGTCATGACGGAAGGCATGCTGATGAATCTGGTCAGGCTGCTCCTCTATCTGGTGGGCATGATCGGATTCGCGGCTTTCAACGCGGCTTACCTGACGCTGCTCGAACGCAAGCAGGCCTCATGGATGCAGTTGCGGCGCGGTCCCACCGAGGTCGGTCCCTGGGGCCTGCTGCAGCCGGTGGCCGACGGCGTCAAACTGATGTCCAAGCAGTTGCTGCTGCCCAGGGATGTGGATGTGCCGCTCTTCCTGCTGGGGCCGATCATGGTTGTGGTGCCACCGATTCTTTGCCTGGTGACGATTCCCTTCAGCGAGACGGTGGTGGCGCGCAACTACAACCTGGGACTGCTGATGATCTTCGCCTTTGGCGCGGTCAGCACCTTCGCCCTGATGCTGGCCGGGCTGGCCTCGGCCAATAAGTTCTCCAGCATCGCCGCCGCGCGGATCGTGGCCCAGAACATCGCATACGAAATCCCGCTGCTCGTGATCGTGCTGTCGCTGGTGATGACGACCCACACCTTCAACCTGCACACGATCGTGGCGCAGCAGGCGGGCGGCTTCTGGCACTGGAACCTCCTGAAGCTGGGCGCGAACCCGCTGATGCCGGTGGCATTCCTGATCTACTTCATCTGCCTGCTGGCGGAATCCAACCGCGCGCCGTTCGACATGGTGGAGGCGGAAAGCGAACTGGTCGCGGGTGTCTTCACGGAATATTCCGGCATGGGCTTCGGGCTATTTTTCATCGCCGAGTATGTCAACATCGTGGTCGGCTGCTGTCTGGCCACCATCCTTTTCCTCGGCGGCTGGCACTGCCCGTTCGGTCTGCTGCCCGGCCTGCACTGGTTCCTGATCAAAATGTACGCGCTGTGCGTCATGGTGGTGTGGGTGCGCTGGTCCTTTCCGAGAACGCAGTTCTACGGCCTGCTGAACCTCTCGTGGAAATACCTGATTCCGCTGGCGCTGGCGAACCTGCTGCTGACGGCCGTGATGCTTAAACTCTTTTGAACAACATGATCGAATATTTCAAAGAGATCGTCGAGGGCGCCTATACGCTGGCGGTCGGGATGGGGATCACCTTCGTCCGCATGTTCCGCCGCCGGGTGACGCTGGATTATCCCTACAAGAGCCTGACCATGACCGCGCGCTATCGCGGGCATATCGAATTGAAGCGCGACGAAACGACCGGCCAGCCCAAGTGCGTCGTCTGCATGGCCTGCCAGAAAGCCTGTCCCTCGGGTTGCATAAAACAACTGGATGGCCAGAAGCCGGAAGGCGCGCCACGCAAGGTTCTGACCGCCTACATGCTGGATTTCACGACCTGCAGCCTCTGCGGCTTATGCGTGGAGAGCTGCAAGTTCGATGCCCTGGCCTTCTCGCATGACTACAACCTGACCTCCATGCGCAAGGAAGACTACCAGACGATGGATCTGCTCAAGAGAGTGGGGGGGGCAAAATGACCATCGATCTTTCGCCGGAAAAGGTCTACCCGCTGGTCAGCGCCCTGCTCTTCGCGGGTGTGGCGGGCGTCACCCTGCTGGGCGCGCTGGTGGCCGCGGCGTCGCGGCGGCTGGTCTACAGCGTCAGCGGGTTGGCGCTCTCTTTTGTCGGCCTCGCCGGGCTCTATCTCTACCTGCAGAGCCCGTTCCTGGCCTTGATGCAGATACTGATCTACATCGGCGCGGTCTGCATTGTGATCATGTTCGCGATCATGCTGGCCGATGTGGTCGAGGAAAAGTCCGCGCGGTCGCGCGCTCTGCCGGCGGCCATCGCAGCCTTTCTGGTGGCCGCGATGCTGGCGTTTGCGCTGATCGCGTTGATCGGACGCACCGCCTGGATGCCGAAAGCTGTGCGGGTCAACGCCGGTGCTGTGCAGGACATCGGCCGCGCGCTGCTGACCCGTTTTGGATTCGCCTTCGAACTGATCTCCGTCGTGCTATTGCTGGCCATACTCGGCGCGCTGGTGGTGGCCCGGACGGGACGGGGGAACAACCGTGAATAATCCTGGAGTGCTTAATTTCTTCACGCAGGCCAGCAATCATCTTGGCGTCTATCTGGTGCTGGGGGCCTTGCTGTTCGCCATCGGTTTCTTCGGGTTTTGCCGGCACCGGACGCTGGTGGGTATGCTGGTTTCCGGCGAGCTGATTCTTTCCGGCGCGTCGCTCAATTTTGTGGCCTTCGGACGCTTCCTGGCCGCGGACCCGGTGACAGGCCAGGCCTTCGCCCTCTTCATCATGGGCATTGCCGCCGCCGAGGCGGCGATCGTGCTCAGCATCATGCTTGCCGTGTACCGCAACTACCGGACCATTCAGACGCGCGACCTGAAGGAAATGGAAGGATAGCCCGCCGATGTCGTCTCCCGTAGAAACTCCTCTGCTGCTGTTGGCTGTGCTCGCCCCGCTGGCGGGCGCGATCATGGTGATGCTCAGCGGCCGGCGGCCCAATCTGCGCGAGTCCTGTTCTTTTATCGCCGCCGCCGTCACCTTCGGAACGGTGGTCTCCCTGGTCAAGCCCGTGCTGGCCGGGCAGAAGCTGGCCTGTCATATCTGCACACTCCTGCCGGGCGTCAGCGTGACCCTGCGGGCCGATGCGTTTTCCATGGTTTTTGCGCTGGTGGCCTCCTTCCTCTGGATCGTGACCGTTTTCTACTCGATGGGCTACATGCGCTCGCTTCACGAACACGCCCAGACGCGTTTCAACGCCTGCTTCGCGCTGGCGCTGTTCGGCGCGGTCGGCTGCGCCTTTGCCGACAACCTTTTCACCCTTTACCTCTTCTACGAGATTGTCAGCGTCAGCACCTATCCGCTTGTGGCCCACCATCAGGACGCGGAGGGTTACGAGGGCGGGCGCAAATATCTGACCTATCTGACGGCCACGGCCAAGGGGCTGGTGCTGCCCGCGATCGTGCTCACCTACGTGGTCTGCGGCACGCTGGATTTCTCGGACAACATACGCACGGGCATCTTCCCCTCTGACGCAGGCCGCCTGCTGGTGACGGTGACCTACGCCTTCCTGATCCTCGGCTTCGCCAAAAACGGCCTGATGCCCTTCCATAACTGGCTGCCGGGCGCGATGGTGGCGCCCACGCCGGTCAGCGCCCTGCTGCACGCGGTGGCGGTGGTCAAGGTCGGCGTCTTTTCCACCACACGGGTGATGCTGTTCGTGTTCGGCGTGGACAAGATGGCTGCCTTTAACCTGGGCATACCCACGGCATACTTCGTCTCGTTCACGATCCTGGCGGCTTCGCTGATCGCCTTGAGCAAGGATAATCTCAAGGCGCGGCTGGCCTATTCGACCGTCAGCCAGCTTTCCTACGTGATTCTCGGCGTGGCGCTGCTCACGCCGGCGGGGATCGAGGGCGGAATCGTGCATATCGCCAACCATGCCTTCTCCAAGATCACTTTATTCTTCTGCGCGGGCGCCATTTATGTGGCGTCGCACAGGAAGAACATCTCCGACATGAAGGGCCTGGGCCGCGTCATGCCGTGGACCTTTGCGGCCTTCGCGGTGGCGTCGCTGGGCATGATCGGTGTGCCGCCGGTGGGCGGGTTCGTTTCCAAGTGGTTCCTGCTGATCGGCGCGATCGACGCGCGGCAGATCGGCATCGTGGTGGTGTTGCTGGTCAGCACCATGCTCAACATCGCCTACTTCGCGCCCGTGGTGTACTCCGCGTTTTTCGGCAAGCCGGACGACGGCCATGCCTATGACGGTGTCAAGGAGGCGGCGCCAGCCGTGCTGGCGCCGCTGCTGATCACCGCGGCGCTCTCCGTGGCGGTCGGCGTTTACCCCGACTTCTTCATCAATTTGATCAAGGGAGTGTTCACCTGATGCTCGCGAAAACGCTGGAATATTTGCATCGGCGTCTGAAAGCGGTGATTGTCGTGTGCGTCGTGCTGCTGGTGGCTGCGATGGCCGGCGACACGGCGCTGCGAATGACCGGCGGCCCGGCGGAGCAGGGCGAGTCCGTCGCGGCGGCGGTGGAGCACGGCGCGGCGGCGGGCGCGCTGGAACACGGATTCTGGGCCCGGGCCTACCACCTGGCGGAAACGCTGCCGGTCTTCTGGACCCTCTTCGGCGTGCTGGGCTGCGTGCTGCTCGTGATCGTGTCGAAAGGCGTGCTGGCCGCCTTCGTCGCAAAACGGGAGGACTACTACGGTGAATAATCTGTGGATTCATCCGTCGCTGGTCCTGATGGCGGGCGCTCTGCTGCTGCCGTTCGTTCCGCGTGTGGCGCGCAAGGCCTTCCTGCTGGCTGTGCCCCTGCTGGCGCTGGGCGTGATTCTGACGATGCTCGGCGCGCCGGAGTCCCGTCACGGCGTGATGCAGGTGCTGAACTGGACGCTGACCTTTGGCCGCGTGGACGCCCTCAGCCTGGTCTTCGCCGTGATCATGGGTGGCATGTGCGTCATCGGCACGCTCTTCGGTCTGCATGTGGAGGACGATGCGCAGCACATCGCCGCCTGGGTTTACGTCTCCGGTTCGCTGGGCGCGATTTTCGCGGGCGACCTGATCGCCCTCTTCCTGTTCTGGGAACTGATGGCCTTCGCCTCGGTTTTCCTGATCTGGCTGCGCCGCCGGCCGCAGTCCACCGCCGCCGGCTTCCGCTATCTGCTGGTTCACGTCGCGGGCGGTCTCGCGCTGCTGGCGGGTCTGGTCCTGCACATGAAGGCCACCGGCAGCATCGCTTTCGACGCCTTCAATGTCCACAATCCCTCGGCGGCGGAATACCTGATCCTGATCGGCATCCTGCTCAACGCGGCGGTTCCGCCGCTGCATGCCTGGCTGCCCGACGCCTACCCCGAAGGCACCTTCAACGGCTCGGTCTTCCTGAGCGCCTTCACGACCAAGACCGCGGTTTACGCGCTGTGCCGCGGCTTCCCCGGCATGGAACTGCTGCTCTGGCTCGGTGTGATCATGTCGCTCTACGGCGTGGCCTTCGCCATCATCGAGAACGACATCCGCCGCCTCTTCGCCTACCACATCGTCAGTCAGGTCGGCTACATGGTGGCCGGCGTCGGCATCGGCACCGCGCTGGCCATCAACGGCGCCTGCGCCCACGCCTTCGCCCACATTCTCTACAAAGGTCTGCTTTTCATGGGTGGCGGCACGGTGCTCTTCATGACCGGCGAGACGCGCATGTCGCGCCTGGGCGGGCTCTATCGCAAGATGCCGTGGACCTTCCTGCTCACGCTGATCGGGGGGCTGTCGATTTCCGCCTTCCCGCTTTTCAGCGGCTTCGTCAGCAAATCCATGATCGTCTCCGCCGCCTTCGAACAGCATTGGATCCCGGCCGGATTCCTGCTGACGCTGGCCTCGATCGGCACCTTCTACTGCAACGGCCTCAAGGTGCCATACTTCGTCTGGTTCGGCCGCGACCGCTGCGAACCGGAAGTGCGCGAGCGCGCGGGCGATCCGCCCTGGAACATGCTCGCCGCGATGGGCGCGGCCGCGTTCCTCTGCATCTTCCTGGGCTGCTATACGCCGGCTCTCTACAACCTGCTGCCGCATCAGGCCGCCGCGCAGGCCTATCACCCCTATAACTTCGGGCACATTTCCGAGACCCTGCAGGTTCTGCTTTTCACGGGCTTCGCCTTCTTCGTGCTGGTGAGACTTCGCAAGATAGACCCGCACGCGGGCGTCAACCTCGATCTGGACTGGTTCTACCGCATGGGCGGACGCGCCGTGTTGTGGTTTGCGCGCAAGCCGGCGCAGGCGGTTGACGAATGGGTCAGCGAATTCTACCGGTTTTGCGGGCTGGCCTGGCTGATGGCGGCGGCAAGGGGCTCGGCCTGGTTCGATGGGCGCGCGATCGACGGCGTGGTGGATGGCCTCGCCAAAAACGTCTGGTCGCTTGGCGACCGTGTGCGGCATCTCCAAACCAGGAGCTTGCAATTCAACATTTTCAGCGCGCTGCTGGCGATCGTCGTGGTTCTGCTGGCGTACGCGCTGGCTGTAACGATCTTGAGGTAAAGTCATGTCTGTTCTATGGATGCACGGCCACTGGCCGATCCTGAGTGTGCTGATCTTCCTGCCGCTGGCGGGGGCTTTCGTCCTGCCGTTGCTGCGGGGCGACGGTCAGGTCAAACTTTGGACCCTGGCGGTGACGCTGATTACGGCCCTGCTTTCGATCCTGCTCTACACCGGTTTCGACGCCTCGACAGCCAGCTTCCAATTCGCGGAAAATCTGCCTTGGATTCCGCCGCTGAAGATCAATTACGCGCTGGGGGTGGACGGGATCAGCCTGCTGCTGATCCTGCTGACGACCTTCCTGACGCCGCTTTGCGTGCTCTGCTCCTGGCGCGCGATCGGCAGCCGGGTCAAAGAATTCATGGCCTGCATCCTGATCATGGAAACCTCCATGCTGGGTGTCTTCATGGCCCTCGACTTCGTCCTGTTTTATATTTTCTGGGAGGCCATGCTGATCCCGATGTTCCTCCTGATCGGCATCTGGGGCGGTCCGCGGAAAATTTACGCTTCGGTGAAGTTCTTCCTTTATACCCTGGCGGGCTCGGTGCTGCTGCCGGTGGCCGTGATCGCGCTTTACCTGCACAGTCCCGGGCAGACATTCTCGATTCCCGCGCTGATGAGCCAGCCCTATTCGGCGACCCTGCAATGCTGGGTCTTCCTGGCCTTTTTTGTGGCTTTTGCCATCAAGGTGCCGATGTTTCCGTTCCATACATGGCTGCCCGCGGCGCATGTTGAGGCGCCCACGGCCGGCAGCGTCCTGCTGGCCAGCGTGCTGCTGAAAATGGGCGCCTACGGTTTCCTGCGATTCTGCCTGCCCATGACGCCGCTCGGCGTGGCGGCCTTCGGTCCGTACGTGCTGGCGCTCTCGATCGCCGGCATCGTATATGGCGGATTCACGGCCCTGGCCCAGAGCGACATGAAACGGCTGGTGGCCTATTCGAGCGTGGCGCACATGGGCTTTGTCACGCTGGGGATTTTCGTCCTGAACGTGAGCGGACTCGAGGGTGCGATTCTGCAGATGATCAATCACGGCATCACCACCGGCGCGTTGTTCCTCTGCGTGGGCATGATCTATGAGCGCACCCACAGCCGCGAACTGGCCAAGGCCACCGGTATCGGCAAGATCATGCCGATCTACGTGACGGGGCTGACGGTCTTCGGCCTCTCGTCTCTGGCCTTTCCCGGCACGAACAGTTTTGTCGGAGAGTTCCTGGTGCTGGTCGGCGGTTTCCGCTATTCCAGCATACTTGGCCTGCTGGCCATCCCGGGCGTGGTTTTGAGCGCCGCCTACATGTATCGAATGCTGCAACGCATCATCTGGGGCGGAACGGACAACCCCGATACGAGTTATTTGCGCGACCTGAACTGGCGCGAGATTCTGACCCTGGCGCCACTGCTGGCGCTGGTGATCTGGATCGGGTTTGCGCCGGCGCCGTTCATGAATCTGATCCATGTCAGCGTGCAGCGCTTGCTGGAGCAATTCCAGGCCGGACTGGTCATTTAATCGAAGGGAAGTGCGGTAAATGAGTCTGTTGTCCTTTGCGTCAGAACTTGTGCTGATCCTGGGGGGCGGGATTGTCTTCGCCATCAGCCTGGGCGCCGGACGGGGCCGTGCGGCGGCGCGGGCGGCCGCCGCGGTGGCGCTGCTGAACCTCGGCGTATGCCTGGCCTCGTTCTCCGTTCAGGGCGATTTGTTCTGCCATGCCTACCGGGTGGACGCATATTCGCAGCTATTCAAGTGCTTTATCGCGTTGGGACTGGCGGCGGTGACGATATTCGGCTCCAAACTGAAGGATATTCGCGAGCAGATCCGCCCCGAGTACTTCTTTTTTCTGATACTTGGCGCGCTGGGTCTGACCATGCTGGTCAGCAGCGTCGAGTTGATCTCGCTGTTCGTGGCGCTGGAGTTGTCCTCCTATGCCTTGTACCTGCTGGTGCCGATGCGCCGGGAACGGCCCGGCTTGCGCATGCAGATGGAGTCGGCGGCCAAGTACGTGATGTTCGGGGTTGTCTCCACCGGCTTTCTGCTGTTCGGCATGAGCTATCTCTACGGGCTGACCGGTTCCACCTACTTCAACGAAATCGCGCCGGCCCTGGCGCAAAGATGGCACGAGCCCGCCGCGCTGGCGGGCCTGATCCTCGTGGTGGCCGCCCTGCTTTTCAAACTCGCGGCCTTCCCTATGCACCTCTGGGCGCCGGATGTTTACCAGGGCGCTGCCAACGAAACGACGGCCTTCATTGCCGCGGTGCCCAAGCTGGCGGCGGTGGCGGTGCTGATCCGGTTCCTGATTTGCGCCGGGCCCTCCAGCGCCACACTGAGTCTGCTGCTGATGGCGGGATCGCTCGGTTCCATGTTTTTCGGCAACCTGTCCGCACTGGTGCAGAAGGATGCCAAGCGCATGCTGGGCTATTCGAGCATCGCGCACGCCGGCTATGTCATGATCGGACTGGTCACGCTGAAAGCCGCCGGCTTTGCGGCGGCGATGTTCTACATCTTCGGTTTCGTGGCGATGAGTCTGCCGGCCTTTCTCGTGCTTTGCCAGGTGTCGAAGGACGGCGAGAATGTTTCGATCGACGATCTGTCCGGCCTGCACAAACGCAATCCCATGGCGGCTTTCATCATGGGCGCCAGTATGTTCGCCCTGGCCGGCATACCGCCGTTCGTGGGTTTTATCGGCAAGTTCCTGCTCCTGAGCGAGGCGCTGCGCGGCGGCTTTTTGCTGCTGGTGGTGCTGGCCGCGTTGAATACGGCCATCGGCATTTACTATTATCTCACCGTGGTGCGCGTGATGTACTTCGCCGATCCGGGCGACAGGTCCGAAGTCCGGCTCGACAGGGGAGCGGCCATTACAGGAATGGCGCTGATCGCGATTGTCACCCTGCTTGGGGTCGTGCCTGGCCGTCTGCTGCAGGCCGTCATCGCTTCCGTGTCTAAAACCATCCTGAATTAGGGAGTATTTGCCGTGCAACGTGATAGCATGTCGTTCGATATCGTCTGTGTGGGCTGTGGCGTGGCAACTTTGGCGACCGTGCTGCGTTTGCTGAAACGCGTCAAGGACGATCGTTCTTCCCCGGCGAAAACCCCGCCCACCGTGCTGATCATAGACAAGGCGGCCAACATCGGCAATCATGTTCTGTCGGGCGCAGTTGTGGATACGGAGACGCTGGCCGATCTGCTGAATCTCGATGAATTTTCCGCGCTGCCGCGATTTGCCACCGTTAAGGAAGAGAGTTTCCGTTTCCTGACGGCCAACGGATCGCTGCGCGTCCCCTGGGTGCCGCCACAGATGCAGGCGGAAGGTTTTCCGATCGTCTCGTTGTCCGCCGTGACCAAATACCTGGCCGGTTTGTGCGAAAAGGCCGGCGCCGAAATCTTCGGCGGCTTTTCGGCGGTCGAACTCCTGCGCGAAAACGGGCGTGTCACGGGCGTGCGCATCGGCGACAAGTGTCTGGACAAGAACGGGGAGAAGCGCTCCAACTACGAGCAGGGGCCCGATCTGCTGGGCCGGGTGGTGGTTCTCGGCGAAGGCGCCTGCGGGTACCTGACAGAAAAACTGATCGAACAGGACAAGCTGTCCGGAGCGAATCCCCAGACCTATGCCGTGGGCGTCAAGGAGTTGATCGAAACACCCGAACGCAAAGGCATGGCCGGCACGATCATGCACACCTTCGGCTATCCGCTGGATACGCTGACCTACGGCGGCGGCTTCGTTTACTGCCTGAGCGACACCCTCACCGCGGTCGGCATGGTGACGGCGCTCGATTACCGGAATCCCACCCTCAATCCGCACGACATGTTCCGGCACTTCAAGCATCATCCCGACGTTCTCAAATTCATCGTCGGCGGGAAGGTGCTTGAATACGGCGCCAAGGTGCTGCCGGAAGGCGGCTTCAACTCGGCGCCAGAACTCGTCGCCGACGGTGCGATTATCGTGGGCGACGCCGGCGGCCTCTGCAATTCACTGCGCCTCAAGGGCGTACACCTGGCCGTGCAGTCCGGTATTTCCGCCGGCGATACCCTTTACGAGTGCTGGAAGAACGACGACATGTCCCGTGCCGCGCTGATGAAGTATCCCGAGCGGCTGCAGCAGTCGGTCGCATGGAAGGAACTGAGAAAGATCAAAAATGTCCGTGCATCCTTCCGATACGGTTCCATCCCCGGCATGATGGCGGTCGGCATGAGCACCTTCAGCGGCGGGCTGCTGCCGCCCGGCCGCATGGCGCTCGAAGCCGACCGGGAGGCGATGAAGCCCCTTTCAGCCGTCAAGCACTGCGAACTGCCGGCGAAGGCCGGCCCGGAGGAAGGCAACCTGCAACTGGATAAACTCTCGGATGTCTTCTTTTCGAAGACCCACCATGAGGAGAACCAGCCCTGCCACCTGAAGATTCCCGATCCCGAAAAGTGCAAAATTTGCATCCGGAAATTTGGCGCGCCGTGTACGCTTTTCTGCCCGGCCCAGGTCTACGTGCTGAAGGACGATAAACAGGGCATCCACATCGATTTCTCGAATTGCCTGCACTGCAAGACATGCCAGATCAAGGATCCGCTGCGCAACATCGAAT
The DNA here is from genome assembly GCA_025360745.1 of bacterium. Classification (GTDB taxonomy): domain Bacteria; phylum Verrucomicrobiota; class Kiritimatiellia; order CAIKKV01; family CAIYGI01; genus CAIYGI01. Next base: position 32,231 of record JANYBP010000032.1, on the reverse strand, counting down.
GGACCCCTCCCGAAGGCGGCGGCGGCCCTGGTTATGTCAGGATGTAGAGTTGACATCTATCTCAGATGAGGCTATAAATAGCCTCAAATGAACACAACCTTGACGAAGCAACCGTCGAAAAAATCCTCTGGTCAGGTGAGCGTCCGCCGCAGAGGGGTCCACTGGAGCGCTACGAAGCCCGAGGGCGGTGTAGTCAACGGTTGGGTTCGTGGTCTCGTGGCCACTACGCTAGCCCCGTCTAAACTGATTCGGGCGATTCAGTGTGGACTGCCGGTTCGGGAGTTGGACGCGCTACAGGTGAGTCTCAATGTACCGATGGCGCAACTCGTCCCAATGCTCGGGATATCCAAGGCCACGCTCCAACGCCGGAAAGCGAGAGGGAAACTCGCGCCTGCCGAATCCGACCGTGTCGTGCGCTTTGCCCGGTTAATGGGTAAAGCCGTCGAAGTCTTGGAGTCCACGGAGAACGCCCGCAATTGGCTGACCTCGACGCAATTTGGCTTGGGTGGCGCAGTGCCGCTGGACTATGCCGAGACAGAAGCCGGCGCCCGCGAAGTCGAAGACCTGCTCGGCCGCATTGAATACGGGGTATATTCCTGATGCCCGAAGCCTGGCGTATCGTGAAGGCGAAGCACGTCACAACGGCGCTCTCTGGTGAAGGCGCGGCCAAGACTGGTGGCCGCTGGAACTCGCGAGGGGTGCTGGCCGTCTACGCGAGCAGCACCAAATCCCTCGCTGCGCTGGAAACCTTGGTGCATCTGAACCCGCCCGTCTTTTTCAGGTATGTCGCGTTTCGCATCCAGTTCGACGATGAGTTAATCGAAAGAGTGCCGCTAAACACGATTCCCGCGAACTGGCAGGTCGAACCTCCGGCGCCGTCGACCAAGGCGATTGGCGATATCTGGGTGCGGGAAGCACGGTCGGCCGTGCTTGAAGTGCCGAGCATCATCATTCCCGGAGAGCCCAACTACCTCCTCAACCCCGCGCATCCGGACTTCAAGCGCATCGCCATCGGCAAGTCTGAGCCATTCGCTTTTGACATGCGGTTGTTCACCCGGCGCTTGTGACCGCCTCTCCGCCACATCTTTCACAAAGGTTCCTGCCAACAGGACGGTCCAAATTTCTTCTTTCCACTCCCGAGAAACTGCATCACTGGGGTAATCCTCGGTGCGAGAGCCTCTGAACAACTGCAAGCGGAAGTTCATTCGTTGAACCAGTCGAAATGGAATGGTAGTCTCCCCATATCGAAGGCTGTCGAGGCCCCCGAGGAATACCGGATCGTGATTCAAGGGAATTGCCAATAGCGCGATACGCGGTATGGCATCCACCGTATCGTGAACCCGCTGTTGGTTAACGTCCGGTGAAGGCAGACGATAAAGGCGGGAACCATAATGAATATTCCATGGACGCAACTCGGCGCGGGAGTGGGGACACTCCTCGGCGTGATCAATGGGTGGATCTTGCTTCGCGATCGTCAACAGCGCATCACAATTGATCGAATTCCGGGCGGAACCAGTTTGGATTTCAGAATCACCAACCGCACTCTCCGCCCCATCCCGATTCAAGGCGTTGTTCTTCGCTTCAGATACAAAAGGGGATTCGGGAAATGGGAGACAATGAAGTCTCCCCCCCCGAAGTTGATAATCTCGGATTACCAGGAGTGCTCGACCCAGAAACATCGCGACGGATTCACTGGACCGTGCGCGATGTAGCAGCCAGTCTCGTCTGTTCCCAGTTTCAAGTCATCGTCACAACTCAGACAGGGAAACACATCAGAAGCAGAAAATTTTGAGGTGCCAATTGACTCCCAGGAACTGAATTGTCAAGACTACCTCCCACTACCAGACCACCCGGCATACAGGTTCACAACGGGCGTTTCCCCTTGACGCGCTCGGCCAGCCGTGCCTGTGTCATGCGTTCGCGCAAGCCGCCTTGGGACAGGAATGCTTTTTCAAGCTGCCGGATTTGGTGATCGAGCAGGTAATTGGTCAGTTTGATCAGTCCGATAATCACGTTGGCGCGGATGGCCGGGTCTTCGTGCTCGATGCCTTTCTTGAACGTCTCGTAGTTGGCCTCGGGTTGCCGGTTCAGCGTCTGTAACCGCTTCACGTAGCGGTGATCCCGGGGCTATTCCTGCAACCCGCGCAGGCGCAGAAAATCGCGGTAATCGGTGAGCAGTTCTTCCAAACTGGCGCGGGCAACGTTCGTGAGCTTGATCTCCGATTCCTTCGATGTTCCCGAAGCCATGCTGCCTCGACGATGTTTTGCTTCCCGGAACGCGCGGCTTGCACCATTTGGCCGTGCGTGCGGTCGCGGTGGTCGAAGAAGCGGTCACAGAACCGCACCGTGGCGTCGAAAACAATCTGGGACTTTTGGAATGAGAGAAGGTCCTGGTAACCACCGTGAGGGGGAATGAAGCCTGAGCTCATGCGGTGGCCTCCAGGGAAGGGACGGAAGGGACACAAGTGACATAAAGTTTATGTCCTTTTGGTCGCTTTTGTCCCTCTTTCGGTCTTTGCGCGCTCATTCAGGTTCTCCTTCGGGCCATTGATTGTGCCATCTGTATAAAGGACCGAACCCAAATATTTTCCACCACAAGTTTGCGTGACCGGGATTGCGCCCAAATATTTTCTTGCCTGCGGCCTGGCCCGCTTGATGTTAAGCGCGCTTAGCGCTGGCGTGGGCGAGTTCTTCCGCCACCGCCGCCGCGGCGCGGTCGGCGGCGCCGCCGCCGCCGAGGGCCTGGCGTATTTCGGCCAGGCCGGAGCGCATGGCGTCGCGTTGGGGAGACGGCGTTAGCAACGGTTTGATGGCCTGCACCAAACGCACCGGAGTGCAGTTTTGCTGAATCAGTTCCGGACATAGGGCGCGGCCGGCGATCACGTTGACCATGCCCAGGAAGGGCACGCGGATCAGGCAACGGCCGAGCAGATAGGTTGTCCAATGGGTCCGGTAAACCACCACCATGGGGCAATTCATCATCGCGGCCTCGATTGTGGCCGTGCCCGAGGCCACCCAGGCGGCGTCGGCCTGGCCTAAAATTTCGCGCGTGCGTCCCGCCACCACGTTCAGCCGCGCCGCTCCGGCGGCGCAGCGCGCCAACACGCGGCGCGCAATTACGGCCACTTCCTCCGACGGCGCGGCAATGCTGAAGTCCGCCCGCGGATATTGCCGGGCCAGCCGGTTGGCGGCGGCGGCGAGCGCCGGGAGGATGTTTTCTATCTCCTGACGCCGGCTGCCGGGCAGCAGCGCGATACGCGGCGCGCGCGACGGATGCTCCTCATTAATCCGCTCTCCGCTTTCCGCTTTCGCGCCGGCCTCGCGTGCGGCGCGGGTTTCGTCCACCAGGGGATGGCCGACGAACTCCACGCGCAGCGGTGTACCGGCGAAAACGGCGGGTTCGAAGGGGAAAATAGTCAGCAGGCGGTCCACATTGCGCGCCATTTCGGGAATGCGCGCGCGGTGCCAGGCCCAGACCTGGGGACAGATATAATAAACGACTCGCAGGTCGAGCGCATGCGCGCGGCGGGCGAAGCGCAGGTTGAAACCGGGATAGTCCACCAGCAGCGCCAGGTCGGGCTGCCGGGTGCGGGCCAGGCGCAGCAGATCGTTAAACATGCGCCGCAGAAAACGGTAGCGGCGCAGCACCTCGAACAATCCGAGGACCGCGGTGTCGCGCACGTCGTAAACGATTTCCATGCCCGCCGCGCGCAGATTGTCGCCGCCGATGCCGAAGATTTCCACATCGGGATGCAGCTTCCGCAGCGCGCGCACAAGCTCCGCCGCGCGCATGTCGCCCGAGACCTCGCCCGCGATCAGGAGAATCCGTGGCGGTTTGTTCATGCGGGAACGGTTGTGGGCAGATTGCGGCGGATTTCGTCGCAGATCGCCGCGGCGAGTTTGAGGGCGGCCAGAGCCTGCTCGCCGCCCACAAAGGGCGCGGCGCCGGTGCGCACGCATTCCACGAAGTGCGTAAGTTCGCGCACCAGCGGTTCTTCTTTTTCGATCGGCACATCGCCGCCGGTGATCGCCATGCCGACTTTGCGGTAGAGTTTGCCGGATTGCGCGCCATAGTCCAGCGAGACATAGGTGTCCGGCTGGAAGACGCGGATTTTGCGCGTGCGTTCGAAACTGATGCGGCTGGCGGTGATGTTGGCCACGCAACCGTTGGCGAATTTGAGCCGCACATTGGCCAGGTCCTCGGCGGCGCTTAGAACCGGCACGCCGACCGCCTGGATGTCCACCACCGGCGAGGCCACCAGATGCAGGATGATTTCGAGATCGTGGATCATCATGTCGTAAACCACGCCAACCTCCGTGCCGCGTGGCGGCAGGCCGGGGCGGGGGGGCGGATAATTGGCCAGACGGATGGCCTCGATGTAGCGCGGCTGGTTGAGTATGCCATGCAGGTAGTCCAGCACCGGGTTGAAACGCTCGACGTGTCCGACCTGTAGAATGAGGCGGCGCGCGCGGGCCTCGCGAATCATGGCCTCGGCGTCGGGGAGCGAGGCGGCGATCGGTTTCTCGACCAGCACATGCGCGCCATGGGCCATCAGTTCGAGCGTGGCGGCGGCATGCTGGGCGGGTGGAACGACCACGCTGGCGGCCCGTACGGCGTCGGCCAGATCGGCGATGGTGGGAAAGACGCGCGTCTGATAGCGCGCGGCGATCTCGGCAGCGCGCGCGGTATTGATGTCGTAAACCCCGACCAGTTCGGCGTCGGGAATTTCGCTGTAAACCCGCGCATGCCACTGCCCAAGACTCCCGACCCCCACCACGCCCACCGGAACCCGAACCGTTTTGTTTGCTTCTGTCATACCACCACCATCCTCAAAACCTCAGACTTCTGACCTCCGACCTCAGCCCTCCGACTTCCCGCCTAAGCCTCCACTGCGACGACGCAAATGCCCGCGCGTTCGGCGCCACGCAGGAAGTTTTCGCGTTCCAGCATAATCGTGCGGCCGGCTTCGATGGCCAGCGCGCCGGCGCCGGCGCGGCGCAGGCTGCGCAGGGTGCGCAGGCCGACCACGGGAATGTCGAAGCGCATGTCGTGGCCGCGCTTGGCCACCTTGACCACCACCGCGCCCGCGCCGCCGAGTTTGCCCGCGCGCCGGATGGCGGCGTCCGTGCCTTCAAAGGCTTCGACGGCGAGGATCGCGCCGTTTTTGACGACCACGGTCTGGCCGATTTCGAGGCTGCTGGTCAGTTTGGCCGCGCGCAATCCCAGTCGGATATCCCGCGTCTGCGCGTCTGTCGGGGCCAGCGCGGTGAGTGTGCCGGCCGCCGGCATTTTCGATTCCATGAATAGGTATGCCGGCAGCAGTTCGACCCCGACGCCGCGCAGTTCGTCGGCGATGGCGGGGAAAACGGTATGCGCGTTAATCGCCGGCAGGCGCGCCACCAGGGCGCGCAGCCGCTGGTCCATCATGAAGGCCAGCCGGAAAACAGCGGTCGGCGTCACCTGGCCTGCCATCACGGCGTGGGCGATGCCGGTGGCCTGGACCGTGTCGAGCAGGAGCTGAAACTTGCCCAGCGGCAACCAATGGATTTCGTCCGCCAGGCGGCCGATGGCGCGCGTGGTTTCGCCGCGCAGGGCGATCACGCAGAGGCGCCGCACACACTGGGCCTTGGCGGCGGCGGCCAGATCCAGCGGATAGCGCCCGTTGCCGGCGATCAGCAGCAACGCCTCGGGTTTCGAGGGGCCGTTGGTCGCGGCGGCGCCCGGCGGGGTGGGGATGGAATCCGGCGTCACGTGGCGAGAATCCTGCGGGCTTCATCGAGAAAGATGCCCTTGAGGTTCATGCTGAGCTGTCCGGGATTGGTGGCATAACGCATCCCTTCCTCCTGACTGACAGTTCCGCTCTTGATCAACTGGTAGATGGCCTGATTGAAGGTCTGCATGCCGTCTTCAACGCCGGTTTCGATGGCGGCGGGGAGGATTTCGAGTTTATCCTGTTCGATCAGCTTGCGGACGGTCGGAGTGTTGATCATGATTTCCACCGCCGGAACCAAACCGCCCTGCGCGCCGCGCAACAACCGCTGACAGACCACGGCCCTCAGCGTGTTGGCGAGTGTCATGCGCAGTTGCATCCATTCGGAGGGCGGGAAGAATTGCAGAATGCGGTTGATCGCCGAAGCGGCGGACGAACTATGCAGCGTGGTGATGACCACGTGACCCGTCTCGGCGGCGGTGATGGCGGTGCGGAAGCTGGACTCGTCGCGCATTTCGCCGATCATGATCACGTCCGGGTTTTGCCGCAGGACGCGCACGAGGGCGCCTTGAAAGCTATCGGTGTCCATGCCGACCTCGCGCTGGGTGATCAACGACTGCTTGTCGGTAAAAAAGTACTCGATGGGATCCTCGACCGTGATAATGCGGCGCCGTTCGCCCAGATTGATTTCGTCGATAATCGCGGCCAGCGTGCTGGATTTGCCGCTGCCGGTGGCGCCGCAGACAATGATGATGCCACGCGGGGACGCGGCCAGCTTTTTGAACTGTGCCGGCAGATGCAGTTCCTCGATCGTGGGGATGTCGGTTTTGACGTGGCGTATGGCCAGCGTCGGAATGCCCTGCGCCACGAAGGCGTTGACGCGAAAGCGGGCCACGCCTTCGATTTCGTGCGAAAAGTCCGCTTCATGTGCCGTCTTGAAGGTCTCGCGCAAATGCGGCGGCAGAATTTGTCCCAGGATATCGTTCAAATCCTCGGCCGTGAGCGATGGACAGTTTGTCTCGATAAGTTTGCTCAGCACGCGGATGAAGGGCGGCTGACGCAACTTGAAATGTATGTCCGAAGCGCCGGCGGAGACCGCCTCGGTTAATATCCTTGCCAATGGAAACATCTGTCCCATCTCCCTTCCCGCGCTTTTTGGTGCGTGTTCGATAGCGAGTAGAATGCCGCCGCCGCCCGCCCGCGTCAAGCGCGTTACGCGGTCGGCCAAATCCGTAATTGACAGGGTGGGAGCGCGGGTGTATATTTCTTGCTTCTGAAATGTTGGACGTCTCGCTTTTCATCTCCCTTGTGTGATTGGACTCGACGCCTGATTCCGATGAAGGATTCCCGTTGGCCTTGTCAGGTCCGGGAGTGTATTCAGAACGTTCCTGTCCACATGTCCGGCGGGGGCTCGATTTGCAACTTGCCGGACTAAGGACCTGATATGCCGACCTCATCGCACTCCGTATTGCCCTCTCATGCCGTCCCAGCGTCGGCGGCCGCAGCGCATCATCACGCACCCGCGCATCCTCCGCACAGCGCCGGTCATGCGCCATCCGCCCATGTCGCGGTTCACGCGCAGGTTGCGGCTAACCCGGCCTTGCATGGCGGTTTTCTGGAGTTGATGCCGGCCTTACAGCGGGCGGTGGCCGAGGAAGGCTATACCATTCCCACGCCCATTCAGACGCAGGCGATTCCGCCTCTGCTGGCCGGGCGCGATATTTTAGGTTGCGCGCAAACCGGCACGGGCAAGACGGCGGCCTTCGCGCTGCCTTTGCTCCAGCATCTGGCGCAACAGCCGGGCGGTGTGACGCGCAGCCGTCCGCGGGCCTTGATTATGGCGCCGACGCGCGAACTGGCGGCGCAGATCGGTGAAAGCCTGCGCGCTTACGGGCGCTATTTGCGGCTTACGCATACGGTGATCTTCGGAGGCGTGGGGCAGGGACCGCAGGTCAGCGCGCTGCGGCACGGCGTGGACATCGTCGTCGCCACGCCGGGGCGTTTACTGGATCTGATGCAGCAGCGTTGCGTGCGGCTGGACGGAATCGAGATTTTCGTGCTGGACGAGGCCGACCGCATGCTCGATATGGGCTTCATTCACGACGTGCGCAAGGTGATCGCGGCGCTGCCCGCGCGGCGGCAGTCGCTGTTTTTCTCGGCCACCCTGACGAACGAGGTCTTGACCCTTTCGCGCAGCCTGGTGCGCGATCCAGTGCATGTCACGATCGCGCCCGAGCATCCCGCTGTCGAGCGCATCCAGCAGAAGGTCATGTTTGTCGAGAAGGGCGACAAGGACGCTTTGCTGACGAAATTGTTGCGCGATCCCAGGATCAAAAGGGTGCTGGTGTTCACGCAGATGAAGCACATGGCCAATCGTGTGGTCGAGAAACTGGCCGCGGCCGGCATCGCGGCGGAGGCTATTCACGGCAACAAGAGCCAGAGTGCGCGCACCCAGGCCTTGGCGGCGTTCAAAGCCGGCCGCGTACGGGTGCTGGTCGCCACCGATCTGGCGGCGCGCGGGATTGACGTGGACGACATTACGCATGTGATCAATTACGACCTTCCGCTCGAACCCGAGACCTACGTTCACCGCATCGGCCGCACGGCGCGGGCCGGCGCGGAGGGCGACGCCGTGGCCTTCTGCTGCGCCCACGACCGGGAAATGCTGCGCAGTATCGAGCGTCTGATCCGTCAGCCGGTGCCGGTTGACGCCGCGCACGACTACCATTCTGAAATGGCGCGCAATGCGACCGGCGCCGCGGCCCGCCCGCCTCCCAAAGGGCGCGGCGGCGGATACGGCGGCGGCGGCGGACGCGGGGGTGGACATGGTGGTGGCGGCCGTGGCCGTCCGTCAGGACAGGGCGGCGCCCGCAGTTTTGGCGGCGGCGGTCGTTTCCGCCGCTAGACTCTCCGCTGACTCGCAGCGAGGCCTTGCGAGTTCGGATTGGTTATGCGAGACTTGGACCATGAAAGTTGCCCGTAAACGGCTGCGAGACGGAACGTTTCTGTTCGAACGGGGGAAACCTCGTATACGGACGCTTGAAACCGAACGCACGGACGGAGCTGAGTGGCTTCGTGTATCGCCACAAAGGCGGATCGAGGCGGTTGAGTTTTTGAGGGCCGATTTCGTGGGGCCGGAATATGCTACACAAAGACTTTCGAGATTTCTTGGGATTACTCGCCAAGCATAAGGTTCGACATCTGGTTGTTGGCGGTTACGCGGTCGCTGTTTACGGCTACCCACGTTATACGGGCGATCTCGATGTTTTTATTGCCTTCGATTCACAAACGGCGGAAGCTGTCGCCGACGCTTTTTACGAATTCGGTTTCTCGAAAGACGATCTGGACGCCAGCGCATTTCTCATTCCGAAGAGCATTGTAGAGGTCGGGCACGAGCCTCTGAAACTTCAGGTGATGAACGCCATTTCGGGGGTCTCCTTCGATGATGCCTATGATCGGCGTCAAACCATGCGGGTTGATGAACTTGACGTGCCATTTATCGGTTATGAGGACTTGGTTCGGAATAAATCCGCAACCGGGCGTGGCAAGGACAAGGTGGATGTTGAGGAATTGGAACGTCGCCGCAAGATCAAATGAGTCGCGATCCAGGAGAGCCTGCTTCGTGCGGTGGTTCCATCTGGACATGCTGCTGCCCTCGTGGTTGTCCCCGTCATCGCCACTTTCTGGGCGTGTCATGCATTTGCGGCTGTCGCACTGCGCGAGAAGTGGCTTAGAATGAAATCACTGGCGTCCCGCAGGGACGCTAAGGCTGAAGCAGTTTAGGCTGCAGGCTGTTAGGCTATTGAATAGTTATCGCAATAGGGCTGTGTATTTCAAAAGCGCTGGAAGATTGTGCGGGCCGATTGCTTGCGCCACAATAGCCAGATGACCGGGACGATCAGCCAGACCACTGGTGGCGCTGGCGCCTTTTCGGATTTTGCCTCGTCGAATTCCAGGGCATTATTGGCCGCCAGCGATTGGCGCTCTTTACGGGACAACATTACTTCCTGGGCTTTGGTTTCAACCACAATCAAGGCCGCCTCCGGTATGAGCACGCCCGCTTCACGCGTATCTTTGACCAGTTCCGGCAGCGCCGCGTCCAACTTATCCGGGGCACAGTTAAGTGCACGATGACGCGACCATAGCGCCAGGCCCGCCAAATATGACCGATCGGTGCAGGTGGTAAGCCCTGCCATAGTTTCGAAATTACCGGATACGGGGTTCCATAGTTGCCAACCGGATGCGGCCCCAGGTGCAAAAGCCAGACTGTCGGAATGCGCAACCACAATTGTCGAAATCTCCCCGTTCCGTATCGCCACGGCATCCGCCGGAATGAAATCGGAGAATTGGACGATGTTTCTGGCGGCATGGTCGAACGCAATGCGCTCCAACCGGTTGCCGTCAAAAACCGCGTAAGCCGGAAGATCCGGCGCCAGCCGCGCGAAGGAGGCCAGGCCGTCGGCATACAGCGGCGTCGAGCCTGGAGCGGGGATGACCACAAAAAGCGGCGCAAAACCCGAGGGCTGAGGAATTCGTGGCGCACGCGCACGGCTGTCGGCGAGCAAGACCCGCGCTATGACCCGCTCGGGACAGAAACCGCCGCGAAACGGAATGGAGGGAAGGCGGTCCAGGGCGCGTGTGGCGGCTTCGCGCGACATTGGTTCGCCAGGCAGATCCTCCTGTTCATAATTGGCCCAGGTGATGTGCACCAGCTTGATGGAGGATGGCAAATTCGCCAGGGCGCTGCGTGCGCGGGCGACAACAGCCGCCCGGTTGGTGCCGGCACAGGCCGACCGGTCCAGAATCAGATACGCCGCCACCTCGCGCCGGAAGGAAGGCCAACCGGCGGCGGCCTTGGTTGGTATTGCGAGCGCGCTGGCGCCATTTGTCATAGCCGCACAGACCGCCATGGGTGGAGGAGTTTCAGTCGCGGCGCCGCTCAGGGCGATCGCGCTGTCCGCGAACTCGATTGACGGCTGCAAAGCGGTTGGGAAACGGAAACGCATTCCGCAGTTGCGTTTTTCGCCCGCCGCGAAGGGATAGACGCGCAGCCGCAGGCGCCGGTCATCTTCATAAACCAGCAGTCCGGGGTCGCGCCGGGTCATGTCGCGAATCATTTCATAGACCCAGGTCGCCGTTTTGCGCTCGCGGAACTGGGCGGGTTTGTGGACGCCGTTGACATCCAGCCAGAAACCGGTCACCAGCACACCCTCGGGGAGCGCGATTCGTTCCGAGAATTCGCCGTTCGCACCACCGCGATTTTCGAGCTCGAACCGCACCTCGACTTCCGCGACTCCATTGGTTTGCCGTCGCTCCTCAGCATGCGATGCCACCACGACCTGATGGCTGACGCCGCCGCCGCGGATGCGGCGCTCGTTCCGGCGGCGACCGCCGAAAAAACCGTTTTCCCAAATTCCGGCGCGCGATTTTTCGTCGCGTACAGCGCCAAGCAGGCATTGTTGTATCAGTTTGGCTTTTTCATCCGGCAAAACCATGCCGTGAAAGACCATCGTATTGTAGATGTCGGAAAGATAGGGCAGATAAATGCCGTGTTTCATGTCGTCCATACGATCCAGCGCCCGGCGCAGCGGCGCGCCGCGGATCGGGATGCGGGTGGCGGCATAGTTCGGACTGAAGACGGCATTCGTGGCATGGTTCAGAGTGCGGCGGTCCGCCTCGTTGCGCAGCATGAACGCGGCGGGTAGAAGAAGGATGCAGGCGGCGAATGCCGCCGCCATGCGGGCTGCTCCATAGCGCGCGGCCAGCGCGCCGCCCTGTTCCCACAGGCGGCGGGTGTGGACCACGAAGAGGAAGAGCGGTGCGAGGATCAGGAACCCCGCGCCGGCCGCGATCATGGCAAGCAGGGAAAGCGGCAGGAATGGGAGAAAGACGAGGAAGAAATAGACCGTGAAGGGATAAAATGCGGCGCGGGCGGCCCAACCCGGCAGCGCCCAGCGGGTTCCCATCCGGAAGGGAATCAGCAGCGCCGCGCCATTCAGGATGGCCATGACGTAAACCGCCGTGTCCTGGAAGTCGTAGGGGAAGGGGATGGTGGCGTTGAGCGCCAGTCCGGCCAGGGGCGCCGCCACCCCGGCGGCGAGGGGCACGGCCCATTCGGACCAGCGCTTGCTTTGAATCAGATCGTGAAGCCGGAGTAATAGTCTAAGGAAGACCACCAAAATGAAAGCGGTGCCCGCCACGATGGCCGCGATCAAAAGCGTCTGAACGCCTTCTTTCCACGCGATGATGCGTGCGATTCGGACCAGCAGCGAACCGAAGATGAATGATCCGGCGGGGATCACAACCAGACTCGCCAGCGAAAGTCCAACATCCACGGGGGTGGATAACCGCAACTCGATCCGCGCCAGGCGCACGAACATCAGGAATATCACAGGCATCATGAGCGAGAATTGATAAAATATCAGCTCCGTTTCTGGAAACATCCAAACGGCGACCGTCGTCGGCAGCAAATGGTCCATATTGTATAGCAGCAGCCAGAGATAGCCGGTATGCGCGGCGATAGCCGCCAAGGCCAGACCAATGCCGATCGGTTTTCGCCGCCACGTTTGTGTCGCCCAGGCCAGACAACCGAATGCCAGCAACAGCGCTTCGAAGATTCCGATGCGCAGCGCCTGCGTATGTTGGAGCGGGGTCATGTCGCCCCGCACCAGTACCCAGGCATGCCAGTTGAGGAAGCCTAGAATGACCTGTGGTAGAACCCAGGCCCAGCCCAGCCATGCGGATCTCAATGCGCCTGCGTGTTCATTGTTTGCCTGATTCATGATGTCTTTCCTCCCCGTGTTTCGTTCCGCTCCATGTCATCAACCAAAAGACCAGCGTCAGCCCCACCAGAAAGGTGACGATACCAACCGCCATGTGGGTTGCCGTCCAGACCGGCTGGGGCAGGAAGGTTTGCGCAATGCGGTCGGCCTGCCAGCAGGCGGTCAGGCGCATGGCGTTGACGGCGATCGTCAGCAACCAGGCCAGCGGCAGCACCAGAAACTGCGCGCGAATCCTGAAACCGCGCCACGTCATCAGCAGACTGAGAAATCCCGTCATCAGGCAAAAATAATCCACCGCCGCACAGGCGGGCGCCACGGTCAGATCCAATCCGGAACCGATCAAACGGTAGTCCTCGCCACTTGTCACGCAGGGCGCGCCGGACAGAAGTCCGGCCAGCTGCGCCGCTGGGGCGCAAAAGGCTTGCCGTTTGACAATGGCGGAGATGGTTAACGAACCGCTAATTGTCATCAGGATTACCGCCGCAAGAATGCCTGTACCCCATCGTGCTATCTTGGTCATGAGGGATAATCTTTTTGAAATTTGCGAGTCCGATTGAACATCAGTTTTCAATAGCCGCGACCGTCCACTGCGCATATTGTGCGAATTTTCTCGTGTTTGGACGGCAAATCCACAGCACAAAGCACGACATTGCAACGAAAACGGACAACCCCAATGCCAGCCCCAGCAGGCGTTTAGGAGTTACGCCCATCTGAAGGGTATAACGGGAAACGTCATACGTGTAGATTGTGAGAATCGACAACGGATGCAGCAGGATTATCAACGACAAGATCGCGAATATCGAACGGACGATTCGATGAGTTCTGCTATTAAGCCGCCGCACGAAGGCTATGCAGGGACATATCGCCAGCAGGGAATAGCCGAGAATGAACAGTTCCTTGAAAAGGCTGGGCTGATCCAATGCTCCGCCTGTAATGACGGGACGCATCGAAAATGCATAACCGCTGAATAGAAATATCACGGGTGCAATTCCGGCATCGCCACTGTCGTACAACAACCATAGCGGAATCATCAAGCCTGTCGCGGAGGCAATTGCCGCGATCCAACGGTTAATTGGAGATGTCGAGCGCGGGCATACCTCGAAGTCCGAGGTATGTGAGTCAGTTGCCGCACTGGGGGGCTCGAAGGGGACAAGGGCGATTTTAGAATGTGGATGGATTGTCATGGCCGCGCTTTCGGCGGTTGGGGCGCCCGGTCAGAACGCGGGAGGAATTGCGAGAGCAGCAGCATGATGAATCCGCTTGCAGATTGATCAGTCGCGAGCAGGATCGATCCGTCGGCCAAAAGAACCAACCAGAGGGCGAATTGAAGCGAACAGCGGGGTGGAATCGGCATCGCTGGCGCGTTTCGCAGGTTGCGGATCGATCCGATTAGAACGGCCAGGCCGAGTCCGAAATATATCAGGAGGAAGCCGTAAACAAATGGCGGCATATATCCGCCGGTTCGAATCGTCGCGCCCTGAGCGGGCATGGTGGTGAAGAGAAAGAGCAGGTTGGCCTCGCCGAGATAGGGGGCGTGGGCGGCGTTGGAGAGAATGCGCGCGCCCAACCAGGCGCCGCCGGGCAATGGCCAGGCGGCGGCGAGCACCTGCGCGGAAAGCGTCCAGGCATCGTCGAAGCGGCCGTTGGCGCGCGCGGCGGCGACGCCATAGGCATTGGCCGCCGGTCCGAATCCGGCGATCACCGGTCCGGCATCCACGTCATAAAACCAATCTTTCCGGGGAATATCGCGCGCGTATTCCCGGAACCCGGCGGCGCCCAGCCGCTCTTGCCAAAAATTCTTCACATAGCGGTCATACCAATCAGTCGCCAGATCGGGATACAGTTCCGGGCAATAGACACAGACGTAGGAATTGCCGATGCCGCGCGACGGAGCCTCCAGAATGCCGGTTTCGGGATAGGCGAAATAGCCGGGCAACCCGCAGCCGTCCAGCAGCGTTCCATGGAAGGCGCGCCGTTCGCGTTCGGCAAAGGCGCGGTGATCGGTCCCCAACAGGGCATCGGCCCGCCGGATCATGGCCACGGCCGCGAAGACATCGATGGGGTAACATTCTTCGGGATAGTCGTTCAGGAGCCCGTAAGGTGAGGCATCGAGCGCGGCGGACAACGACTTCACCTGGTCCCGCAACGGGATCAGATCCCGGCCGTCGCGGATCAGGTTTTCCCGCGCAACCATGGCCTGAATCAGCATGGCCCGGAAGAAGACATTTTCGCGATGCAGGTAATCGGCGCCCCAGTGGGTGCGAACCCAGGTATGGTGGGTGGGATCGAGGACCAGGTCGGTGGCCGCCTCAATGGCGCCGCGCGCATAGACGGCTGGCGCCGTGGCCGCCGGACGGCCGGGGCGCCGGGACCATTCCCGCTGCAAATTTTCGGTGGCCGCGAGATAGAACACGGAACCGAACATGGCCCATTCGGTGGCCATCACATCGCGCAGTTCGACCCGCGCGGCCTTGCCGGACGCCATGCGCTCGCGGGCCCAGCGCTCGTAACGCGGAGTGAGATGGCGGTGCACACGCCAGGCCGCGCGCGGGATGCCGACAGGTTGACGGAGCGCCGGATCGCCGAGATCCCAGGTCAGAATCGCGCCCGGCAGGATGAAGAACCACACCGCCACCCCGATCATGATGGCCGCATTGACGCGACGCATGAAGGTTGCTTTAAACGGCGATATATTCACGCGCGGTCTCCTCTCCTGTCAGTCCGACCAGTTCCGCCATCAATGCGCATTCGATTCCGAAGGGCAGGTAGCCGGCATAGCCGAGCAGGGGCATTTCGAAGATATGAAAGCGGGCGACGAACGGCACGGTGTAAATCCATTTTTCCAGGCTGAGGACATTCCACATCTCCCAGAAAAATCCGCAGATCAGCGCCGTCACCGCCGCCATTACGAGCCGCCGCCAATCGCCACGAGCCGGATCGGCCAGCAGGGTCGTCTTGCCCGACAAGGTTTGAAGCGAGGCGATGACGATCAGCGGCGCGACCCAAAGCAGGGGAAAAAGAAACTCATGCCAGATGCCAATTCCTGCCAGGCCCAAGGCGGCCACCGTCAGGGCCAGGCAAGCCAGGCGACGGGGATTATATGTAGTAAAAGGTTTCCAGTCGGCGAGTCCGATCCATCCTTTCGGATAACCGGCCAACCAGGCGCGCGTGGCGACAAAGGCCGGCAGCACCGTCGCAAATGGGAGCGTCGCGCGTAGAAAATACTCCTCTGCCGTCAGCGCGCCGATACCGAGGTAATGCCAGTTTTGGACAAAACGGTTGAGATACTCGAAGAACCACCAAAACAGGGCGCTGAGCGGAAAGAGGGCGAGAAACGCGCCTGTCTGGTGGGTGAGCGGCGAACGGCCGGTTCGCCGGAAAGCCAGGGCGTTCATGACGACGATATAGGCCAGCCAGAGCGGCGTGAATGTGAAGGGCTGGAACGGCTTGAACCATGCGAAACGTGTCCACGCCAGCGTCCAGGCCGAGAGCCCGAAAAAAATCGCCAGCCAGCCCCAGTATGGAAAATGCGCAGCCGTTATGTTGGAATCACGCCGACCCAGGTACATGGACCTTTTACATAACTTCCACAAGAACGGTCGGGACGGAGCCCGACCCTCCAGAAAACGGGGGGGTAGGCCTGTATTCGATAATGGAGGGACGACCTCCGTGTCGTCCGTGGTAGGTATGCTATTTGCAATCCTCAGCCCACTTATAATTTTGAGCACGAACGGCATGATCACGATTACGATAAAGAGTGCCAGCCCCAGGAAAACCGGCCATGAAAACGGAGCGTGCGTGACAAAGTCTGTGCGGGGCGGCATTTCGAGGTAAGGCGCAAGCGGACCGCCCGCAAGCCGGACGCCGAGCAGAGGCATGCCGATCAGCAACGCGGCGCCGCCAAACCATCCCATAATCGTTTGCGCGTTTTTGTTCATCAGGCAAAAGCTCTTTTTCCGATAGCCGGCATAATCGCGGCCTTCCGGCGATCCGTGGCCACCGCCTGCTGCGCTTTGCGCAGCACACCCGAGAGCGCGCGGAGATACTCGTCAAAGCGCTTCAGGCCCTTGTCTGTGAGCGCCACGGTGGTCCGTGGTTTTACCCCGACAAAGAATTTGCGGATACAGATCACGCCCGCCTCATCCAGGGCCTTGAGGTGCCGGCTGAGATTTCCGTCAGTCAGTCCGCTCAGGCTTTTGAGTTCCGTGAACGTGAGCGCTTCGCTGGCCGCGCATAAGGCGGACAAAATAGCCATCCGGTTGGGCTCGTGAAAGATGCGCTCCAGCGCGCTGGTGTCGGTTTCTGAAGACTGTTTCATGGTCGGCTTACTCCCCGCTGCGCTCGCTTGTGGTTGCCGGGTCCGCAAATTGCCCGCCGCGTAAAATCCACCCGCCGGCGTTCTCGCCGGCAAAAAACACCAGCCCCATCGGCCAGGGATTGAGGAAACTCAGGCCTGGGAGGAGCAGACAGACGATGCCCGCCGCCTGATAGAACAGTCCCACCGCGATAATCCCATCCGGCAGGGAGTGGCGGTAGCCCATGTGCGCCAATCCATAGAGACACATCCAAACGCCGAACAGCAGATCGTATTGACTGTGCCAGACCAGCGCGATGCTGAGAAAGGCGCCAACGGCCAGCGCCGGCAGCACTTCGAGGGCGGGACGGAGCTCGGAGAGGAGTTGCTCCGTGCCGCGCCGCCGGAAAACCCAGAGGGCCAGTCCGCCGTAGTTCAGGAGTAGCGCGGCGGCGAGCACCGCGGCCCAACCCGCAAGTTGGCGCAGGGGAGTGTGAAGGGCCTCAAGGCGGGAGAGCAGACAGGCGGAGGCAAGCGCAACCCAGCCGCCCAGCATGCGCGCCGTGCCTGAGTATCCGCGGAAACGCCGACGTTCGAGAATCAGATCGCGCAGCCGGTCAACCTGCCCGAGCGCGTCGTGAATATGGCTGGCGATCATGGGTATCCCTCCTTGCGACAAGCGAATTCTGACATACGGCAAATAACTCTGCAAGACAAAGTACTTGTAATTGTAATGTTTTTTAAATGCTTCTTTCTACCGTGGCGTTCAACTTTCGTGCTATAAAGGCGGGGGAGAAAAGTTATGATTCGCCTCTCGCGTGTGGAACAGATTGCGGGATTCTCGGCGCTGGCGCTGATCGTGCTGGGCTGTCTGGTTGTCATGCAGCCTTTCATATCGGCGGTCTTGTGGGCGGGCATTATCTGCTATGCGACCTGGCCGCTGCATGAACGCGTGCTACAGGCGATGCACGGCCGACGCACAGCCGCCGCCGGGGTTACGACGGCGCTGATCGTGATTTGCATGCTGCTGCCGGTCGTGATCGCGGGGCTGAGTTTCGCGGACGACTTCCGCCAGGGCGTGCGTTACATGGCGGAACTGCACAAGAACGGTCCGCCGCCGCCGCCGGAGTGGGTGGCGCAGTTGCCGCTGGTGGGCGCCTCGGCGCACGAGGCCTGGGATGAGTGGGCGCGCCAGGCGCATGGTTCGGTGCAGACCCTGGCCCCGCTATTCAACAATATGCGCGCCTGGGCGTTCCGGCGCAGTATGGATATCGGCGAAGGGGTCTTCCAACTCACCATGAGCGTGATCATCGCCTTTTTTCTCTATCGCGACGGGGTTCAATTGGTGACCCGCCTGCGTGAAACCGTGCGCAGGATCGGCGGCGATCGGGCGCAGCATCTGGTGGGCGTGGTCGGCAGTACGATTCAGGCGGTGGTCTACGGCATGCTCGGCACGGCGCTGGCGCAGGCCGTGGTGGCGGTGATCGGTTTCACGCTGGCAGGTGTGCCGATGCCGTTTTTGCTTGGACTGCTGACATTCTTCCTGTCGTTCATTCCTTTCGGCCCGCCTCTGGTGTGGATCGGCGCCACGGTCTGGCTGCTGACGCAGGATCACATCGGCTGGGCCGTTTTCATGGGCATCTATGGGTTGATCGGCATCAGCGGCGTGGATAATTTGATCCGTCCGCTGCTGATCAGCCGGGGCACCAACATGCCGTTCGTGCTGACGCTGCTCGGCGTGCTGGGCGGCATCTGGACTTTTGGATTTATCGGTGTTTTCCTTGGTCCCACGCTGCTGGCCGTCGGTTACGCGTTGATCGTGGACTTTATCGGCGGCGCGCGTACGTTCGCGCCGGACCCTGACGTTCCTCCTCAGATATGAATGCCGCGCTCAACGACACATTGCGGCGGCTCTATGCGTTGCGCCGGTTTGGTTTGCGACCGGGTCTGGAGACCATGCAGGCGCTGCTGGAACGGCTGGGTCACCCCGAACGAACCTGCGCGGCCATTCACATTGCCGGCACCAACGGTAAGGGTTCTGTGGCTGCGATGCTCGACGCGGTCCTGCGGGCGGCGGGGATGCGCGTGGGTCTCTACACCTCGCCGCATCTGGTGCGGTTTAACGAACGCATGCGGGTCGATGGTGTGGCGATCGAGGATGACGCGCTGGCCGCGCTGTTCGCCGGGTTGGAGCCGCACCTGGCGGCGGTGGCGAGGGAAATGGGGCGCGAGGCGACTTTTTTCGAGGTCACGACGGCTCTGGCCTTTCAACATTTCGCCAATGCCGGTGCGCCGTTGGTGGTATTGGAAACCGGTCTGGGCGGACGGCTGGACGCCACCAATGTGGTCACGCCGTTGACCGCCGTGATTACGCGAATCGGGCTCGATCACATGCAATATCTGGGGACGACCCTGGAGGCGATCGCCGGCGAGAAGGCCGGGATTATCAAGGCCGGCCGGCCGGTGGTGCTGGGCGCCATGCCCGAGGCCGCGCGCGATGTCGTGGCCGCGGCGGCGCAGCGTGCCGGTGCGCGGCTGGTCGAGTCCACCGCCATCGCGACCGTGCGGCGTGTGTCGGAAACCTGGGAAGGACAGAAGGTCGCGATGGCGACGCTTGAGCAGGACTACGGCACGGTCAGCCTGCCGCTGCTGGGACGCCATCAGTTGGAAAATCTGGCGACGGTTCTGACCACTGTCGAAATGCTGGTCGCGGCGGGACTGCCGCCGGTGGCGGCGGGGGCGTTGCGCAAGGGACTGGCCGCCGTGCGTTGGCCGGGCCGCATGCAGGTGCTGGAAACCGAGCCGCCGACGCTCCTTGATGGCGCGCATAATCCCGACGCCGCGCATGCGCTGGGCGTGGCGCTGCACGATTTGCTGAAAGAGCGGCCGGTGGGGCTGGTGCTGGGAATGTGCGCGGACAAGGACGCCAGGGGATTTTTGCGTTCGCTCAATCTGCCGGTGCGGAGGGTTTGGACGGCGCCGCTTTTGCACGCGCGCGGTCTCTCGCCCGTGGAGCTGGCGGCGCTGGTGCGGGAGCGCGGTTGGCCGGTGGAGGCGACGCATGAACTTTCGAGCGCGTTGTCCGCGGCGCGGACTTGGGCGCTGGCGCAGGGTGGGGCGGTGGTGATCTGCGGATCGTTGTTTCTGGCCGGCGATGTGCTGGCGTTGCGGGAAGGCTGCGGCGATGTCGAACAAACCAATTGAAGTCATGGCGCGCGGCGTACTGGTGCGGCGCGGCCGGTTGCTGGTCTGCCAGGGGCGCGGGGCGGACAACGTATATCTTCCCGGCGGGCACGTGGAATTTGGCGAAGCGGCCGTCACGGCGCTGGCGCGGGAGTGGCGGGAAGAACTCGGCGTGCCTGCCAGGGTGGGACGTTTTTTGGGGGCGGTGGAGCATACCTACCGGCAAAAGGGCCAGGTTCATTGCGAGGTTAACTTCGTGTTTGCCGTGACTTGCCCGGCATTGTCGACCAGCGCCGATCCCGCCTCCGCGGAGGATTGGATCGGTTTTCGCTGGATTTCGCTCGAAAGTCTGGCCGCCGCGCGCTTGGAACCGCGGCCATTGTGCCGGCAACTGCCCCGCTGGTATGCTGCCGGGAAAGGCGTGTCGCCATGCTGGGCCAGCACGCTGCTTTAAGTCGGAGGTCGGAGGTCAGAAGTCAGAGGTCAGAAGTCAGAAGTCAGAAGTCAGAGGTCAGAAGTCAGAGGTCGGAGGTCGGAGGTCGGAGGCCGGAGGTCAGAACTCGGAAGACGGAGGAAATTTTGACTGGTGTCCAGAAGCAGATCGTATTATCTGAGTTTATGAGATATGCACCCTGAACCCCGAACCCCGAACCCTGCCTCCTGATCTCAATGGAGTGCTGATTTATGAATACATTCGCGATCGAACGGATGCGCTGCGAACATGCGGTGAATCCGCTGGGTGTCGAGACTCAGCAGCCGCGGCTGTCCTGGGAACTAAGCGGAACGCGGCGGGGACTGGGGCAGACGGCATATCGGCTGCGCGTGGCTTCAAGCGCCGCGCGCCTGGCCGCCGGTGATGGGGATATCTGGGACAGCGGCCGCGTGGAGAGCGCGCAATCGGTTTTGGTTCCCTATGCCGGGTCAAAGTTGCGCTCGCGGCAGCGCGTCTGCTGGCAGGTCGAGGTCTGGGACAATTCCGGCAACAGCGCGCTGAGCGTGCCGGCCTGCTGGGAAATGGGACTGCTCCAGGAGCGTGACTGGTCCGCGCGCTGGATCACATACAAACTGGACGGACCGCCCAAGGCGAAGGTCGATCCCTCGCCATTTTTTCGCAACGAGTTCCGGCTCGATCGCCCCGTGGCATCGGCGCGCGCCTACGTCTGCGGTCTCGGTTTTCACGAGTTCCACCTGAATGGTCAGCGCGTGGGCGATGCGGTGCTGCATCCGGCCTTCACCAGGTACGATCTCCGGGCGCTGTATACCGTCTATGACGTGACCGCTTTGCTGCAGTCCGGCGTCAACGCCGTCGGCATCTGGCTGGGTTCGGGCTGGTACAACTGCCATTCCTCCGCCTGGGAATTCGCCCAGGCGCCCTGGCGCGATGTCGTCAAGGCGCTGGCGCAGATCGAGGTGACTTTCACCGACGGTTCGCGGCAGACCATCGCCAGCGATTCGGCGTGGCGCTGGAGCGCGAGTCCGATCCGTTTCGACGGCCTGCGCTCCGGTGAAGTCTACGATGCGCGCGAGGAACAGCCGGGCTGGGACACGGCCGGATTCGACGCGCGCGCCTGGAAACCGGTCGTGCTCGCGCGGCCGCCGGGCGGGCCGCTGCGCGCGATGATCATGCCACCCTGCCGGGTGACGCAAACCACCACGCCGGTGGCGCGCCATGAACCAAAGCCCGGCGTGTGGGTCTTCGATCTTGGACAGAATATCTCCGGCTGGGCGCGCTTGAACGTAACAGGCCCGGCCGGCGCCCAGGTCGAGCTGCGCTATGCCGAAAAACTGGCCGCGAACGGCGAGATCGACGCCTCCAACATCCAGCGCCATGTCAAGGACATGCCGTTTCAAATCGACACCTACATCCTGCGCGGCGGCCAAAATGAGAGCTTCGAATCGCGGTTCGCCTACCATGGCTTCCAATATGTGCAGGTGACGGGACTGCCGGAGACACCGACCGAGCACACGCTGCAGGGGCGGGTCGTCCACACCGATCTGGAGTCGATCGGTCACTTCTCCTGCTCGAACGAACTGCTGACATGGCTTCAGCACGCCGTGCGCTGGTCCACGCTCGGCAACTACCACGGCATGCCCACCGACTGTCCGCACCGCGAGAAAAACGGCTGGACGGGCGACGCCTCGCTCTCGAGCGATCAGATGCTTTACAACTTCGATGCCGCCTCCTCCTACACCAAGTGGCTCGACGACTTTACCGACAGTCAGCGGGGCAGCGGGGCTTTTCCCGGCATGCTGCCGACCGGCGGACACGGATATAATTGGGGCGCCGGTCCGGCCTGGGACGCCGCCTACTTCACGCTGCCCTGGAATCTCTACCTTTACCGCGGCGACCGCGGCATCCTCGAACGGCACTACGCGGGGATGCGGCGCTATCTCGAATTTCTCGACAAGATTGCCGACGGCTATATCGTGACGTTCGGACTGGGCGACTGGTGTCCCCCCGAGGGCGGTGTCGGCGGGTACAAGTGTCCCGCGGCGTTGACCAACACCGCCTACTATTTCTCCTTCGCGCGGCAGGTGGCGCGGGTGGCGGAACTGCTGGGCAAGCGCGTCGAGGCCGCGCGTTACGCGAAGCTGGCCGCCCGCATCCGGCGCGCCTTTTTGAAAACTTTCGCGATCCCCGGGAGCGGCATGTTTGCGGGCGAAAACCAGACCTCGATGGCCGCGGCGCTTTTTCATGAACTGGTCGATCCGGCGCGCCGCGACAAGGTCCTGGCGGCGCTGCTGGAACGCGTGACGGCCTGCCACGAACATCTGGAGTGTGGAATTCTCGGCGCCAAATTCGTGATGCGGGTGCTGACCGACAGCGGGCAGGCCGAACTGGCCTATAAGATTGCCACGCAGGAGGATTATCCGAGCTGGGGCCTCTGGCGCAAGCAGGGCGCGACCACGCTCTGGGAAACCTGGGACGGCAACTTTTCGCGGAATCACCACATGTTCAGCGACATTGGCGCCTGGCTCTACTACGCGCTGGCCGGCATCCAGCCCGACGCCGCGCAGCCCGGCTTCAAGCATGCCGTGATCCGGCCGCAGCTGGTGGGCGATCTGGCGTGGGTGGAGGCCAGCACGCACACCCCCTACGGCATCCTGAGCGTCGCGTGGCGGCGCGAACAGGGACGCGCGAGCTTCGATATCGTGGTTCCGCCGAACACCACGGCCACGGTCTCGTTGCCCGCCCGGCATTCCGCCACGGTCACCGAGGGCGGCAGGCCGGCCTCGAAATCCGAGGGCGTACGGCCATCGGAAACGAAGGAGGCCGGGCGCGCGGTCTACGAGGTGGAAGCGGGGAGCTACGAATTTGTCTGCGAAGTATAAAAAACGAAAGGTAAAGAAATGCGCAAACAGAGTTCTTCCAAAACAGTCCTGGTCACCGGCGGCGCCGGATTTCTTGGCTCGCATTTGTGCGAGCGGTTGCTGCGCGACGGTCATACCGTGATCGCGCTGGACAACCTTTTTTCGAGCACCAAGGACAATATCGCCCCGCTCTTGAAGAATCCACGCTTCGAATTCGTGCGCCACGACGTGGTCGAGCCTTTCATGGCCGAGGTGGACCAGATTTACAACCTGGCCTGTCCGGCCTCGCCGGTGCATTACCAGTACAATCCGGTCAAGACCACCAAGACCTCGGTCATGGGTGCGATCAACATGCTGGGACTGGCCAAGCGGGTCAAGGCGCGCATTCTCCAGGCCTCCACCTCGGAAGTCTACGGCGATCCCGACGTTCACCCGCAGGTCGAAAGTTACTGGGGCCACGTCAACTGCATCGGTCCGCGCAGTTGTTACGACGAAGGCAAGCGCGTGGCCGAGACGCTGATGATGGATTACCACCGGCAGAACAAGGTGGACATCCGCATAGTGCGCATCTTCAACACCTACGGCCCGCGCATGCAGCTCGACGATGGTCGCGTGGTGAGCAACTTCATCGTGCAGGCCCTGCGCGGCGAGGATTTGACCATCTACGGCGACGGACTGCAGACCCGCTCGTTTTGCTTCGTGGACGACCTGATCGAGGGTTTGGTGCGCATGATGAACCAGGATGGCTTCATTGGCCCGGTCAATCTGGGCAATCCCGACGAGTTCACGATGCAGCAGCTGGCGAGCGAAGTGATCAAGTTGACGGGCTCCAAGTCGCGCCTGGTCCACCGCCCGCTGCCCGCCGACGATCCCAAACAGCGCAAACCCGACATCACCCTCGCCCACGACCGCCTCGCCTGGGCACCCAAGGTGGCGCTCGCGGAAGGCCTGCGCAGAACGATCGAGGAGTTCCGCACGCGCGTAACGGAGTAGGTTTGAGCTTGGGTCGAGAGATTACTTGTTCGTAAATCGGCGAAGATGCTATATGTTCTGATGGCGTGTATATCAAACGCCACTTATTGAACATAATGGCCGGTTCATGTATACGACGTTAGTGCAAGAACTCTGCGGAACTAACAAAGGATGCCATGGTAAGGACGAGCAAGCAGCAGAACAGCACGGCCGCCAACCTCGGCTTCGAGGCCAAACTCTGGCTGACGGCAGACAAACTCCGCAACAACATGGACGCGGCCGAGTACAAGCACATTGTCCTGGGATTGATCTTCCTGAAGTACATCTCGGACACGTTCGAGGAACACCACGCTAAACTCGTAGCCGGCAAGGGCAACTACGCCGGCGCCAATCCCGAAGACCAGGACGAATACAAGGCCGAGAACGTCTTCTGGGTCCCGCCCGGCGCTCGCTGGGACTACCTCCAGAACAGCGCCAAGCAACCGGCTATCGGCAAGATCATTGATGATGCCATGGTCGCCATCGAGCGCGACAACCCTCGTCTCAAGGGCGTCCTGCCCAAGGACTACGCCCGACCGGCGCTCGACAAACAACGCCTCGGCGAACTCATTGACCTCATCGCCACGATTGGACTCGGAGATAAGGAAAACCGCGCCAAGGACATCCTCGGCCGGGTCTATGAGTATTTTCTCACCCAATTCGCCAGCGCGGAAGGCAAAAACGGCGGCCAGTTTTACACGCCGCAATGCGTCGTACGCGTTCTCGTCGAGATGCTCGCGCCATACAAGGGTCGCATTTACGACCCTTGCTGCGGGTCCGGCGGTATGTTCGTGCAGTCCGAGAAGTTCGTCGAAGCCCACGGCGGCAAGATAGGCGACATCAGCATCTATGGCCAGGAAAGCAACGCCACCACCCGCCGCCTTGCCGTGATGAACCTTGCCCTGCGCGGCATCGAAGCCGACTTTGGCCCCGAACAGGCCGACACCTTTCGCTGCGACCTGCATCCCGACCTTCGTGCCGACTTCGTTTTGGCCAACCCGCCATTCAACGACTCCGACTGGTTCCGCAAAGACGATGACGTGCGTTGGCAGTTTGGGGATCCACCGAAGGGCAACGCCAACTTCGCCTGGGTTCAGCACTTCATCCACCACCTCGCGCCGCGCGGCATGGCCGGCTTCGTGCTCGCCAACGGCAGCATGTCGTCCAACCAGTCCGGCGAAGGCAAGATTCGCAAGGCACTAATCGAAGCCGACCTCGTGGATTGCATGGTCGCAATGCCCGGCCAGCTTTTCTACAGCACCCAAATACCCGTCTGTCTCTGGTTCCTGACGAAAAGTAAGGGCGCCGACGCCAAACGCGGCTTCCGCGACCGCCGCAAACAGACCCTCTTCATTGACGCTCGCAAGATGGGCGCCCTCGTCGACCGCGTTCACCGCGAGTTGACCGACGCCGACATCGTTAAGATCGTCAGCACCTACCATGCCTGGCGTGGGGAGAAAGGTGCAGACAAGTACGAAGATATCGCCGGTTTCTGCAAATCCGCCACCACCGCCGAAATTGCCACGCACGGCCATGTTCTCACGCCCGGTCGCTACGTCGGCGCCGAGGAAGTGGAAGATGACGGCGACCCCTTCGAAGAAAAGATGCCGCGCCTCATCGCCGAACTGGAAGAGCAGTTCAAGGAATCCGCGAAACTGGAGAAGGCTATCCGCGCCAACCTGAAAGGTCTGGGGTATGGCGGCGCCTGAACCCATGAACGAATCGGAAACCAGAGAATTCAAGAAGAGCCTGGCAGAACTCAAGGAGGGGCTGATCTCCATCGCTGCCATGCTCAACAAGCACGGGAAGGGCGAACTTTGGTTCGGCATCCGGAACGACGGCGCCCCCGCCAGGGTGGATTTTCCCGAGAAGACCTTGCGCGACATCTCGCAAGCCGTTGCCGCCCACATCGAGCCGCGCATCTACCCGCATGTCACCAAGGAAACCGTCGGTGCGGCCGGCTGCATCAAGATCACGTTCGAGGGCGCGGACGCGCCCTACTACGCCTACGGACGCTCCTACATGCGCGTGGCGGATGAGGACCGTCAACTGACGCCCAAGGAGATTGAGCGGCTGATTCTGCACAAGCATGACGAGCGCCATCACTGGGATGACCAACCCAGCCACAAGGCCATTGCCGACCTGAATCGCACCACGCTGCGGGCCTTTGTGAAGCGCGCCGGTCTGTCGTGGGACACACCCGCAAACGCGCTGGACAAACTGGGACTGCTCCGAAAAGGGAAGCTGGCAAATGCCGCGCCCCTGTTCTTTGACAAAGAGCCGCCCATGGAACTGCGTTGCGCCGTGTTCGCGACCACCGACAGCGCTACGATCATCGACCGTCATGACTTCCGTGGCGCCATTCTGGAGCTGATCGAGGAAGCCCAGAAGTATGTCTTCAAGAACATCCACATCGGCATGCGCCTTGAAGGGCTCTACCGCAAGGATGTCCCCGAAATCTCCGTGGAGGCTCTGCGCGAGGCCATCATCAACGCCTTCTGCCACCGCGATTACCGCGACCCGGATTATGTGCAGGTGGCGATTTTTAAGGATCGCGTGGAGATTCGCAACCCCGGTTGCCTGTATGGCGGCCTGACGCTGGAAACCATTCGCACAGGTCATGTTTCCAAGCGGCGCAACCCCCTGATTTGCGAAATGTTCCGGCGCATCCACATGGTCGAGGCATGGGGACGTGGCATGCCGCTGATTCTGCGAAATGCGCCCGATGTCCAGTTCAAGGAGATCGCCGGCATCTTCATCGTGGCTTTCGCCCGGCCTTCGTTCCTGTTCAAACCCGAAGTGTCGGAGAAACACCAAGAAAACACCAAGAAAACACCAAGAAAACAAAAAACGGGCAAGACGGGTTCCCTGGCTGCGTCGGAGAAAATGTCGGAGAAAATGTCGGAGATAATTCTGGGGATTCTGACCGACAATCCCAAGACATCTATTGCCGACATGGCCAGCGCCACAGGTGTGACAACGCGCACGATTGAACGTAACCTGCAAAAGTTGATCGCTGACAACCGCCTCCGCCGCATCGGCCCCGACAAAGGCGGACACTGGGAAGTGCTGTCCCCCGCGCAAGACTCGACGAAAAGAGGAGCGGGTTATGGCGAGTGAAAGAAGAAAGGACCAACGCCAAGAAGGCAGACAATCCGTTCCCAGGCTGCAACAAATGAGTCCCAAATCCACCGTAGCGATTGTCCACGCTCCGTTCGACGCATCGAACGGAGCGGAAACGCCATTTGGCCGCCGCTGGGGCGGTGATGTCGCCACCCTCACCCCCGACCACCTCGCTGCCATCAAAACAGGCAAGACCCTTGCTCTCGATGTGCTGAGCGAGTATGTGCTGTTCGTATGCGCCGAAGCGCACCCTCACCCCGGCCCTCTCCCAGGGGGAGAGGGAGAGAAGAAGCGGCCTACCCGTCGGAAGGGAGGGCGAAATGGGTGAGTGGAGCACCATATCCTTTGCAGATGCTGTTTCAGTCAACCCGACCGTTGCTCTAAAACGCGGAAATGTCTATCCGTTTGTCGAGATGGCGGCCGTTGATCCCGGTGCGCGAAGTGTGTGTGAGTCTGAGCACCGCGAATTTACGGGGGGCGGTTCTCGCTTTGCGCCCGGCGATACGCTCATGGCGCGAATTACCCCTTGCTTGGAAAACGGAAAGATCGCGATGTTTCGCCCGAGGGTTGACGGAGGCGCTGGTTTTGGCTCCACGGAGTTCATTGTTATCCGTGGTCGAGAAGGTGTTACGACGGACGATTACGCCTACTATCTGACGATGTGGCCGGACTTTCGGCAATTTGCCATTGGTCAGATGACTGGCAGTTCTGGACGTCAACGGGTTCCAGCCGAGACGTTGGCCGGGTTTGAAGTGGCGGTCCCCCCTCTCCCCACCCAGCGCCGCATTGCCCACATCCTCGGAGCGTTGGACGACAAGATCGAGTTGAATCGGCGGATGAACGCGACTCTGGAGACAATGGCACGGGCGCTGTTCCAAAGTTGGTTCGTGGATTTCGACCCCGTCCGCGCCAAACTCGACGGCCGCAAACCCACTGGCATCGACAAAGCCATCTCCGCCCTCTTTCCTGTTACCTTCCAAGAATCACCTCTCGGGTCAATACCGCAGGGATGGAAATTGAAGACCATTGAAGAACTCGCCGAACGTGTTGCTATTGGACCATTCGGTTCTGACATCAAGGTTTGTACATTTGTGTCCGAAGGCATACCAGTCGTCAGCGGCCAGCACCTTCGTGGCATTATGCTTTATGACTCTGAGTTCAACTTCGTTACCGTGGAACATGCGGACCATCTCAAGCGCTCCAATGTACAGAGGGGCGACGTTATTTTCACTCACGCGGGCAATATTGGCCAAGTCGCGTACATACCGAAGACTTCGCGCTACGAGCGTTACATAGTTTCTCAACGGCAATTTTACATGCGCTGCAATCGCTCCCTAATGTCACCTTTTTTCATTGCATCGTATTTCAAGACCCCCGAAGGCCAGCACCGGCTCCTTGCGAACACCTCATCCACTGGCGTGCCGTCCATTTCCCAGCCCGTAACCTACCTTCGTCAGTTGAAGATTGTCGTGCCGCCTCTCGCTTTGATGAAGGTATTTGACAGCACAGTTGCCACAATTCACCTCAAAATGACTGACAACGACTATCAATCTCGCACCCTAGCCGCTTTACGCGATTCTCTGCTGCCGAAGTTACTGAACGGACAATTGAATGCAACCGGAAAAGACAATGCGCCATGAGCGAAGTACTAAAGTTACAAAATACTGTGCAGCGGTACAACGGGAAGTATGTTCTCGACGGAAATGAATCGGAGGTGAAATATTTAATTTACCACAACGCTCACCCGAAATGTGGCGAAGTGATCGTCTTCGTCGATAATGAACTGGATCTAGACTGGGAGTGCGATGATACGGCTTCACAGTTAACAGACGAAATGCCACTCAAAGCGTCTGTCCGCAAGATTCTGAATCAGGTTGCCGTTTTGGAGCCAATCGTCCACAATTGGCCAGACGATTTGAAACTAATGGCGAAGCGACTTCTTGGTGAGGCGGTTGCGAGCGTACTTTGTGACGATGTTGTAGGCGCCGAAGCCGCTATCGAGAATGCTAAGAAGTTCATCATCGCCAAGAGTCGGCAGGTATCGCGATACTGGACGCTTCAATCCTGCCTGATTACCGGGGGAGTAGCTGCACTAGTTGGTCTGTTGGAGGTTCTCGCGCGATTTACTATAATTGGGTTGCTTGGAAGGACCACGTTCTTAATGTCCTTGTGTTTCTGTGCAGGTTGCGTCGGCGCACTTCTCTTCGTCGTTATGCGACTAGGTTCTCAACCTACAGCAGATTCAACAACTGAAAGACAACTTCACTATCTGGAGGGTGTGGCACGGATCGGCGGCGGCGGGATAGCAGGCGTCCTCATTGGCGGCATGGTCTCACTGGGACTGGTGCTACCAGTATTTTCTCAAGCAGGAATGGAGAGTTTAGCAATGTGCTCAGCGGCGATGATTGCCGGGGCAAGCGAACGTCTTGTTGCGGGAATTATAACCAGAACAGAAGGCAACGAAACAACAGTACCGGAGACCCCCAATGTCGATAAGTAGACGCGCACTCTTGATCTCGAATCCTGGTGAAACCGGCGCAGAAAATTACTGCAAAGGAGTCTATGTTGACGTGAAAAACTACCAACATCTACTGATGTCCGATGTCGGAGGGGCGTGGGATGCCGATCACATCAAGCATTTGGATCGCCCGACTGTGCAAGTAGTGCGTCTGTGGTTAGATAACCTTGCTCCCCATGATTACACGTTTGTGATGTTCACTGGGCATGGGTGGTATTCCGGTTCTGATAGGGACCGGATTCTGGAATTTCGAGAAAAGGAAGAGATGGCTTCCTTTGAACTTTTCAGAGGCGCCAGACAACGAACTGTCATTCTGGATTGTTGTCAGAGAGTGCATCCTGAATCATTGAGTGAAAAGAGCGCGGCACTCTCAACATTTTCCGCCATCGAGGCAAGACATGCACCGAACAGAGACACGTGCCGTCGGTTGTTCTTCGACGCTATTCAAAATGCACCTACGGGAATCCTGCGGACAGTGAGTTGCGCGATCGGTGAGGTTTCCACCGATGACGAGACTAGAGGAGGACGCTACAACGGGAGTGTGTTTGAATGTGTAGACGATTGGGCACAAGCACAAGCGAAAACACTAGACTCGCGAACGGCGCCGGTGTTTTCCGTAGTTGCGGCCCATGAGTGCGCGGCGAACAAGACTCGCAAGTTGAGTGCGAACCAGCAGAACCCAACGATTGAAAAGCAAAAGACCGGGCCATATTTCCCAATAGCAGTGTTTGGTTGACTTAACGAAACATCTGTCGTGAATCTCACCGAATCACTAGTCGAAGACGCCGCCTGTGAAAGCACTTTCGCCGCCCTGCGCGACAAGGTACTGTCGAAGTTGGTGGGTGAGAAACGAAGCACCGAGCGATTGAACTCGAACTGGGAGGCGGATAAATGATCGACCCTATGATCGGTTTGGCTTTCGCCGTTTATTCCAACAAGGGCGCCTACGCAGTCTTGTTGGGTTCGGGAATCTCTCGCGCCTCTGGCATTCCGACAGGTTGGGAAGTCGTCCTCGACCTCATCCGCAAGGTTGCGAAACTTGAGGGAGAGGATTGTGAGCCTGACCCTGCGGATTGGTTCAGAAAGAAACACGGCGAGGAACCAGAATACAGCATGATTCTCGATGAAATTGCGAAGACACCAGCGGAGCGGCAACAGTTGCTCCGCGGATATTTTGAACCGACCGAAGAGGAACGAGATCAGGGACTCAAACTCCCGAACCCGGCACACAAGGCGATAGCGCGATTGGTCGCTGCTGGTTATCTACGCATCATCATCACCACGAACTTTGACCGGTTAATCGAGAAAGCACTCGAAGAAGTAGGTGTTGCGCCAACTGTCATTAGCACAACCGATCAACTCACCGGTGCTTTGCCGCTCGCGCATTCTGGTGCGACGGTGATCAAACTCCACGGCGACTACCTTGATACGCGAATCAAGAACACCGAACAGGAACTGACTTCATACGACGTAACTCTGAACAGGTTGCTTGATCGCCTTTTTGACGAGTACGGACTCATCGTTAGTGGGTGGTCTGGTGAATGGGATGCCGCACTCCGCGCAGCAATTGAACGGTGTCCAAGTCGCCGTTTCACAACGTTCTGGGCGACCAGATCACCTCTACGCGAAAAGGCCAAGGGATTGGTTACGCATCGCCAAGCGGTGCTGCTTCAAATCCAGGATGCCAATCACCTGTTTGAAGCGATGTGGGAGAAGGTGTTAGCACTCGAAAACATGGCCGCTCCGCACCCACTCTCGGCCAAACTGGCTGTGGCGACAGTAAAGCGCTATCTCGTCGACCCAACAGCCAAGATTCGGATGCACGATCTCGTTCAAGATGAGACGGAAAAACTCTTTGCCGAAATGTGCGGCCCGGCATTCGGTGTGCAGCAGACGCAACCCCGACTCGATGAAGAACTTCCTAAGCGAGTCGCAAAATATGAAAGCCTCTGCGACATCTTGCTCTCCGTGATCGTGACTGGTTGCTATTGGGGAATAGAGGACGAAACAAAATTATGGGTGACTTGCCTTCAGCGAATTGCCAACCCGAGGGAAAGCGTTGCAGATTTGGTTTGGGACATGAACTTGAGTCGTTATCCAGTTTTATTGCTTCTTTACGGTGCTGGTCTCGCCGCGATTGCGTCTGGTAAGTACAAGACTTGAGAGTACCGAGTTCTGGCCGTTATGATGGCTCTGAATGTTTGCCCTGTAAAGTTTTGAGTTGAGAGAGTTTCAGTGCGAGATCGACCCAGCGATCCATGAGCTTCCGGAACCGCTTGAAGTTGGCCGTCTCGCGT
>JANYBP010000015.1 GCA_025360745.1 bacterium | reverse complement strand
ACACCTCCGGAGGTGTGATAAACACGTGTGACATGTGATATTCTAGTGTAGTGTCCCGCAAATAACTAGACAGTGTACCTTAAATTCTACTGACAGGATGGCAGGATGAAACAGGATGAATAACGAGTTAGTCCTGGAAATCCTGTCAAACCGGTCAAAAAAAACCGGTTTAAGGTGACTGTCATGTGTATAGCCATTTAAGGGACACTACACTAGTCGAAGCGGGAATCCGTTTATGGAACAGTGGACTTTTCATTCCATAAGCGTAATTGGCGCTGTCGGTTTAAATAAGGGAACCTGAGATGAGCAAGTGGGTGAACTCGGACTGTCGCATAGGCGCTCTACTGTTGATGACGGGCTTGCTGGTAAATGCCGAGACTACGGCATCTGGAGCCGCAGGCGCTTCCCCCTCGTGGCAGTGGGCCGGTTGGGGCGGCGGCGGCTTTTTACTACTCGGCCGTTTTCCATCCCGCCAAGGACGGCATCTGGAAGTCGACCGACAAAGGCCAGACGTGGAAGCGCCTTTCGCAGGGGTTGCCCGCCGACTGCGAGCTGCATGAGGTTGCGGTCAGCCCCGCCTCCCCTCTCGACGTTTTCATCATCGGCTCGGTCGGCTGGAACGGGTGCTTCTTCTGGTCCAGCGACGGTGGACAGACCTGGACCGACGCCTCGAAACTGGCGCCCGACCCTGCGGCCAGCCCCACTCTGCCGGGCGACTACACGGGGACGACCGGTCTGAGCGCGCCGCGGAATCTGGCCATCAACCCGCTCAACCCCAAGGAACTCATCATCGCCGCCAACTGGCGCCCGTGCCACAGCGACAACGGCGGACGCACCTGGACCGAGCGCGTGCGCGGCGCGGACATCTCCTGCGTCTATGACCTCCGCTTCCACAAGGGCCGCACCTACGCCTCGGCCATGGACGAGGGCGTGCTCGTCAGCGATAACAACGGCAAGAGCTGGCGCGCGCTTTGGCCCTTCAAATACGACACGAAGAACCCCAAGACACTCTGTCTCGGCATCGACGGCGATCCTTCCGAAGGCCGCGAGGGCGGCGGCGTCTTCAGGTCCGGCGATGGCGGCCACACGTGGTCCAAGTTGCCCGGCCAGCCCGGCAGCGAGCGCATGTTCTTCGGCCTTGCGGTTGACCCGACCGACTCGAAGCGCCTCTACTGGGGCGCCTGCGGCAGCGACGGCGGGCTCTGGCGCAGCGAGGACGGCGGAGCCACGTGGCAGCACGTGTTCACGAACGAGCAGTGGCTTTTCAATGTGCATGTGGCGTCCGACGGGACGGTCTACTGCCCCGGAAAGAACCTCTGGAGCAGTGCGGACCACGGCCAGACGTGGAAGCCGCTTACAAAATTTCCATATGACAGCTCCCGCATCATCGTTGCTGTCGAGACCGACCCGGCCGACGCCAAACGGATGTGGTTTGCCGCCACCACATGGGACGGCAGCTCCGAGGGCGGCGTGTATGAAACACGCGACGGCGGCGCGACGTGGCAGGAAATCACCTCTGATCTACCCTACCGCAAGCCGCTGCTTCTGCGCTACAACGCGGAGACGCATGAGCTTTGGGCCGCAGGCGTCTGCCTTTATAAGTGCAAGCGGTAGGGAGCGCGGACCGGGGCCGCCTGAAGGCTGTACAACATACGGAGACTGCGCGAGAAGCAACCGCAAAAGCGTGACTTGATGTTTGTGGTCACATGTGGTTACATTTTATTCATGAAAGAGGCTCTTGCAAAACCCCTCGCGATCTCCGCCTACGGCGGCCATCGCGAGGGGTTTTGGAAGGAGAAAATGCCTGCGTAAAGGCCTGTTTATAAAAGAATTAAATAAATTCTATTTTGTGTTAATTTAATGCTGTTTCAATGTATTCGACCTCCGCCCGTCCCCAAGCTGCTTCTGTGGAGTCATTTTGAAGATTCAGTGCGGTGTCCGGCGCGGGTCAGACAATCAGTCTGAGGATCTGCTCGGCGGCGATGACCATCAGGCCGAAGACCAGGTGCGCGGCCACCTTGACCGGCCCGCGCACCCGCACGTGGCGGCCGCCGTGCTCGTCGTGCAGGTGGCCGTTGACACGTTCGGAGGCGCTGCGTTCACGATACCGCACGGCCTCGGCCGGCGCGAACTCGCGTTTCTCGCCCCGCCTCGGGTTGTGGTCGATGAGGGCAACATGGCCGAGGCCGGTGGACATTTCGCGGATTTCCGCCGCGTCGTAGGCGGCGTCGGCAAGGTCATACAGGCTGGTCACGCGTCCGGCGGTCATCTGTGCCAGCGGGATGGCGGCCTGGCTGTCGTGCATGCTGGCCGAGGAGAGGATCGCGCTGACCGGGATGTCGCCGTCGATCGTGTCGATGTGCAGCTTGTAGCCCCTCCAACTCTCCGTCTTGCCCTTGCTGTTCTTTTTGCAGCCCCAGTCGCAGCGCGCGGGCAGTTCGGCGAGGTTCTCGGCCAGTCCGCGCCCGAGCTGCCGCCGCAGCCGGGTCGGCTCCGGCGGCGGGGCCGGCGGCTGGTCTTTGGGCCGCCTTCCGCGTTTTCCCGGCGCCCGCGCTTCCTTTTCCGCGGAGGGAGCGGCTTTTTCGCGGGCGTGGACGGCGGTGGCGTCGCGGCTGACGTGGCCGGCGAGCTTGCCGCCGCAATGCGTCACGACGGCGGCCTCGTGGATGCGCTGCGGCAGCCCGTCGCGGGCGAAGGCGTCGAAGGCGCGCGAGAAGGTCGCCTCCGAGGGAACCTCCCCGAGC
>JANYBP010000011.1 GCA_025360745.1 bacterium | reverse complement strand
TAGCCGGACTTTCGCTATTCGACCTTGAAAGTCGCCTTTTTCTGGGTGCGACGCATTGAAAACCCCAATGCTTTCGCTGTTTTCATGCGGCAAAACGTTTGGCTACAGACCTACCCTCTTTTTTAAGTTGCGTGTGCGGGTTATTCTACCGCCGTCATGTATCTGAAATGCCACAAACGATTCAAAGACGGCAAGGAGCATCGCTACTGGAGCATTTCTGAGCATCTGCCTGGGAGCGGAGGGCGGCGTTTCGAAAGGCATGTGTTGTATCTGGGGGAGATCAGCGACACGCAACACGCGTCGTGGGCACGTCGGATTTCCGTGTTCGACGAGGGGAGCGGGAAGACGCGCCAGATGTCGCTCATCCCAGCGGATCGCCATATGTCCGTGCAGGCCGGCGTGGACAGCATGCCCATCATACTGAGCGGATTCTCGCTGTGCCATCCGCGGCAGTGGGGCGCGTGCTGGGCGTTCTGCCAGTTGTGGAATACGCTGGAACTCGACGGCTTCTGGGGTGCGTTGATGCCGGATTCGCGAAAAAGAACACACTGGCTGGATGTTCTGAAAGTGCTTTGCGCGAATCGTCTGATCGAACCTTCGAGTGAATGGCGGGTACATCGCGAATGGTTTGGCCGGTCCGCTATGCGGGATCTGCTGGGGTGCGGCGCGGAGGTTTCGGCAAAGGACACACTCTACCGCTGCCTCGACAAAGCCCTGCCTCACAAGGACGCGTTATTCCAGTTTCTGAGGGAGCGCTGGGCGGACATGTTCAGCGCCTCCTTTGACATTCTTCTCTACGACCTGACCAGCACGTATTTTGAGAGCGACCCACCGTTTGCAGAAGGTGACAAGCGGCGGTTCGGTTACAGCCGCGACCACCGCCCTGACTGCGTGCAAGTCGTCGTCGCGCTGGTGGTAACGCCAGAGGGTTTTCCCGTGGCCTATGAGGTGATGTCTGGCAACACGGCGGACTGCACAACGTTGCGAACGTTTCTGGATAAGGTTGAGAGCCTCTACGGTAAAGCCCGTCGCGTATGGCTGATGGACAGGGGCATACCGACGGAGGAGACGCTTAAAGCACTCCGTACGCGTGGTGGTCAGTACGTGGTCGGGACGCCGAAGGGCCGGCTCTCGAAAATGGAGGCGTCTCTGGCCGAAAAGCCGTGGCAGCATGTGCGCGACAACGTACGGGTAAAACTTCTTCCAGGAGAGGAAGAGGTCACGGTTTTCATCGAGAGCGGAGATCGGGTGAATAAGGAGCGCGCCATGCGTCGCCGCCGTATGAAAAAACTGCTGAAACATCTGGCCGCGCTGGCGGCAAAACCCATCGCTTACGAGACCTTGCTACAGAAAATCGGCGCAGTCCGCCATGAGGCGGGGCGCGACGCGCGATTCGTCGCCGTCACGCTGCCTGGCCTTCCCAAAAACGGCGGGCCGAAAATGCCCGCCACTTTCACGTATGGCATCGACAGGGACGCGCTGCGCAAAGGCCGCCGCCGAGAGGGTAGATACCTTCTACGGTCGAACATCCTTGGCGGAGACCCGGCGTCCCTCTGGGAATTTTACCTGAAACTTGGCGAAGTTGAGTCCGCCTTCAGGACGCTCAAGGGCGACATCGAGATACGCCCGGTTTTTCATCAGGAAATGTCTCGCATCGAAGGCCATATCCTCGTCGCGTTCATCGCCTACTGCCTTCATGTGACGCTGAAAACCTTGCTTGCGGCCCACGCACCGGGGTTTACGCCTCGCCAAGCCTTGGAAAAACTCGCCGCTGTTCAAATGCTCGATGTCCACTTCCCAACCACGGACGGTCGTGAACTGATTTTCTCGCGGTACAGCAAACCTGAGCCGGACCAGCAACTTGTCATCACCGCGCTGGGTTGGAAACTACCACCCCAAGCACCGCCCAGAATCACATCCGCCGGATCACTCGAAATGCCATAGTGGCTACAGACTTTTCAACGGAACTCCTCGATTATCGAGGATTTACGACATTCAGCCTCTCGAATAGCGAAAGTCCGGCTAACGTCGTTCCGACATTCCCATCCATAAGCATTTCGCCCCACGCCCACGCGGCGGCAGAGGCCTGCCGCCCTCCAGAAAAATCCTCCAGTAAGTCTCGATGACGTTCCCTGGAGATACATCCCGGAACCGCACGGCCTTCAGCCTAAACAGCATCAGCCTTGGCGTCCCTGTGGTCGCTTTAGTCTCTACAAAACGCGGCCGGCGCGTGTTGCCGAGATCTTTCCCGGACGATATGTTGTCACGCCATTGACGACGACATGTTCAATGCCGGCGGCGAACTGGTGCGGTTGTTCGTAGGTGGCCAGGTCGCGAACGGCGGCGGGATCGAAAACCACCAGATCTGCGAAGGCGCCCGGCGCGATTACGCCGCGTCCCTTCAAAGCGAATTGCGCCGCGGGCAGTGCGGTCATTTTGCGGATCGCTTCGGACACGGGAACGGCGCGCCCGTCGAGCGCGGCGCGCAGAAAACGTGGAAAAGTTCCGTAGGCGCGGGGATGGGGATGGTCGCGGCCGAGCACACCCTCGGGCGCGCACAACGAGGCGTCGGAACCGATCATCACATATGGTTCGGCCAGGATGCGGGTCAGGTTCTCCTCGCTCATGCCGAAAAAAACGGCCGAGGTGTGGAGGGCATCGGTCGCCATCAGGTGCAGCGCGGCATCCACCGGTTCGAGCCCCAGCGTCGCGGCCACTTCGTTCAGCGGCCGACCCTGGAAGCGCAGATTGTCGGGATGGTGGGTCGAGGCGATCTGCACCGAGCCCCAGTAGTCGCCGGCGCGGCCGCTCAGGATGTCGTCGCGGATGCGGGCGCGCTGCGCGGGATCGGCGAGGCGCGCCAGCACCGCTTCGCGTCCGTCGCCCGCGGCCCAGTCGGGGAGCAGCACGTCGAGATCGGTCGAGGCCGCCGTGTAGGGATAGCGGTCGGCCGCCAGGTCGAGTCCACCGGCGCGCGCGCCGCGCAGGCGGTCCAGCGCGGCGTCGAGTTTGCCCCAATGGGCGCGGCCGGAGGTCTTTAGGTGCGATATCTGCAACCGCACGCCGGTGCTACGGCCAAGTTCCAGGGTTTCGTCGAGCGACTCCAGCAGGCGCGCGCCTTCACTGCGCATGTGGGTGGTGTATATGCCGCCGCGTCGCGCCGCGACGCGCGCCAGCGCCCGCACTTCGCCGGGTTCGGAAAAGCAGCCGGGCGTGTAAAGCAGACCTGTGCTCAAGCCGCGCATACCCTCGTCGAAAGACTGCTCCAACAGCCGGCACATCCCCGCCACCTCGTCCGCGGTCGCCGCCCGCGCGGCGTAGCCCATGATATCCGAGCGCAGCCGGTTGTGGCCGGCGAGCATCATCACGTTAACCGCCGGGCGAACCTGCTCCAGCAGGGCGCGGTAGTCGGCCACGCTCTCCCAGGAAGCGGGATAGGACTTGTCGGCCCAGTCGGATGGCAGGCGGGTCAGGGGCGTGCGCGGAGCGGCGGAAGCGCCGCAGTTGCCGATAATTTCGCTGGTGACCCCCTGGCTGATCTTGCTGGGGGCGGAGGGTTCGATCAGCAGATAAGTGTCGGAGTGGCTGTGTACGTCAATGAAACCGGGACAGAGCGCTTTGCCGGCGGCCTCGATCGCGTTGCGCGCCGTAGCGCCCGCAAGTTCTCCGACCGCGGCGATGCGATCGCCGTTAACGGCCAGGTTTCCCAACGCCGGCTGCGCGCCCGAGCCGTCATAAATCAAGGCGCCGCGTATTAGTAGGTCGAACATGCTATTTGCCTCTTTGTTTTTCCCAATATTGCCGGGGGGACAAGATTTCCAGGGCGTCAACCTTCCCGAGCTTTAACATTTCCTTGTCGCCCGTGACCAGGAGATCAGCGCCAGCATGGATGGCCGCCGACACGATGGCCACGTCTCCGCTGTCTTTCAGGTCGAGAGCGATCAGCGGTTCCGCCTCGGCAAACAGCGTGTCTTGTCTCAGGAGCCACAGGGTGTCCGCAATCAAGTCAGACGGGGCCAGGAATTTCTCCCGCAGCGTCCGTTCAAGTTCATTCAGCAGTTGTTCGGAAATCACGAGTTCGTGGTGCTCTGTCGTGAAACGAAACACATCCGCGCACAACCCGCGCGTCGCCATGGCGCTGGCAATGACATTGGTATCCAGAAAGACCCTCATGGCGTATTCGCAAAGACGTCCTCGTCGGTGATGAACCCGCGCGCTTCCGCAAAGGGCATCATGCGCCGGCGGATGGATTCGAACTGTGTGAGGCGCAGTTGACGACGCAACGCATTACGCGCGACGTCGCTGCGGCTCCTGCCAGCCTGCCGGCTGGCCTTGCTCAAGAGACGGTCCAAGTCTTTATCCAAGCGAATGCTGAGCGTTGCGGTATTCATGTCTGACAATGTATTACAAAGGCCGGTTTCTGTCAATGCGCTTTTCGCAAAGTTCCAGGGCAAACGCATCATCGCGATGCGAGCGGGTTGACTCACCACGAAGAGCGCGGACGACACGGAGGTCGTCCCTCCATTGCCGAAAACAAAGGGGTCAATTATTATTTTCCGGCTGCGGTACGGGGACCTGCTCCGGCGCCGGCGCGGCCAGGAGTTGCATCACGGACTGCTGGATCGGTTCAAGTTCGTCGAGCTTGAGTTGCGGATCGTGAATCACGAAGGTTTCGGCGGTCTTGCGGTGTTCGTAGACGACGATGCGGGCGCCGTCTTCCGCCGTGGTTATCTCGCGCTCGATCAATACCCGCTTGCGTTCCAGCATCACCGAAAGGATATAGATCACGGCGCGCCGGGCGGGATCGCCGGCTTGAATCATTTCGCGCAGCAGCGACTCGACGGTTTCATGGCGGACGATTTTCGAGGTGTCGGGCGGCGGCGGAACGTGGTAGACGCCTTTCCAGGCGCTGAAGCGCGGCAGGGCGTTGGCCTGGCTGTTCCAGCAGGGTTCGCAGTAGTCGGCGCGGGTGTAACCGCCGGCGTCATCGAAAAACAGCCGCGTGACATGCGCCTGCGCGTCGGCAAACGGCGCCTGGCAGCCGCCGCACTGTTTTCCCAGACTCTGGATTTTCCATTCCTGACTCATTAAAGCCTCACCATTGTTCGCGATACAGATCGCGGCATTGCCACATGTACACACTGCCGGAAACCACGGTCAAGACCGCCACGATCCAGACCAGCACATTGGCAACGATGTGGAAGCAAGGCACAAACGCGCTCTGAAAAGCCGCGCCGCCGGACCACGCATGCGGGAGACGCGGCAGGAGATCGTACTGCAGCGACAGCCCGACCAGGATCGTCACGATCGCAATGGTCTGCCAGATCAACTTGTGTTTGCCCCACGCGCTGGCCGGAAGCACACGCCCCTTCTGAATCGCCAGCAGACGCAGGCCGGTGATCAAAAACTCGCGGCTGATGATCGCGATCACGATCCAGGCGGGGATGATGTGTCCAATGGCGACAAAAGAGATGAAGCAGGCGGAGATCAGTATCTTGTCGGCCAGCGGATCCATCAGTTGGCCAAACGGCGTGATCAGCCCCCGGCGGCGCGCGATGTTGCCGTCGGCGATGTCCGTAAAACCGGCGATCGCGAAAACCAGCACGGCGGCGGTGCAGGCCCATGGCAGGCCGGGAATGGTCAGCAGCGCGACCAGCACAAAGGTCATGCCGATGCGGCTGATGGTGAGTTTGTTGGGCAGGTTCA
The DNA here is from genome assembly GCA_025360745.1 of bacterium. GTDB lineage: Bacteria > Verrucomicrobiota > Kiritimatiellia > CAIKKV01 > CAIYGI01 > CAIYGI01. The sequence goes on along the minus strand of JANYBP010000011.1, from coordinate 102,658 downwards.
TTTATTCATTACTGCCGGCACGTAAGAAATAAAGCGCCACGATCCACCCCGACCGCATCGGTGTAGTGGACGTTCACAAAGTCGCCGGCCCGCCTCCCGGCGGGCACGCGGCGCACCAGCGTCGCGCCGTCCACTTCGGGCGCCTGGCCGGCCGCCCGGCCGCGCCACGCCCCTTTTGGCGTGCGCGGAGGGTGTTCTAGCAAAATGCGGTCGCTTTTGCCAAATCGTTCGGCGGCTTTTTTCCGCATCACCTCGTTCTGGGCCAGGAGCACGCGGTCGCGCCGCTCGCGCGCAAGCGCGGCCGGGACCGATTTCGGCAAGGCCCAGGCGCGGGTATTGTCTTCGCGCGAGAAAGTAAAGACGCCCAGGTGATCGAAGGTCGCGTCGCGTACATAATCGATCAGGTGGCGGATGTGCGCCTCGGTTTCACCGGGATAACCGACCAGGCAGGTTGTGCGCAGCGTGACGCCCGGCAGGGCGGCGCGCAGGCGCGGGGCGAGACGCGCGACGGCGCGCGCGGAATCGGAGCGGCCCATGGCGCGCAGAATTTCCGGGTGGCTGTGCTGGATGGGCAGATCGAGGTAGGGTACGGCATGCCGTCCGGCGGCCAGCGTTTCCAGCAGTTCGCCGCGCGCCAGCGACGGGTAACCGTAGAGCAGGCGGATCCAGAAATCGCCGGCGAGCCCGTCGAGCGCCCGCAGCAGCGCCGGCAACGCGGCGCCGTCGGCGCGATCGCGGCCGTAGGCCGTCGTGTCCTGCGAGACGAGCGTCAGTTCCCGCACACCCGCGCGCAGCAGGGCGCGCGCCTCGCGGACGACCGACGCGATCGAACGCGAGCGCTGGGCGCCGCGGATCGCGGGAATCGCGCAGAAGCCGCAGCGGTGGTCGCAGCCCTCGGATATTTTAAGATAGGCGTAGGGCGCGCCGGTCAAGGCGACGCGATTCGCGCGCGGTTCAAAAAGGCGCCTCGCGACGGCGGGCACGTCGTAGAGACCGCGGGCGCCGCCGGCCAGGCAGCGCGCCAAGGCGCCCACGCGGTCGATGGCGTCCAGCCCGATAAATCCGTCCACCTCGGGCAGATCGGCCTGCAACTCGCGCTGATAGCGTTGCACGAGACAGCCGGCGACAAAAACCGCCCGGCACCCGCCGGCGCGTTTCAGGGCGCAGGCGCGCCGGATGGCGTCCATGGATTCGCGCTTGGCGTCGCCGATAAAACCACAGGTGTTGATCAGCACGATGTCCGCGGCTTCCGGCGAGGGCGCCAGCCGCAGCCCCTGCGCGCGCAGCACGGCGGCCATGTGTTCGGTGTCCACCAGATTTTTGGCGCAGCCGAGACTGATCAGTCCGACACTGAGCGCGGAGGTCGGCGCGGATGGACGGGCGCGGGTCACCGTGCAACCGGGGCGCTGGGCGCGGTCATGGAATAGGGCGCCGGGGGTTCCGCGGCCATGCGCAGGGGCACGGACGGTGCGACACGCGCGGGGGTGACATGCAGCGCGGATGAGGGAGGCGTCGTGCGCGCCGTGGCGAAGAGGTGTCCGATGCCGATGCAGATGAAGACCAACAGCACCGCCACGGCCAACGCCACCACGAGCGCCGCCCAGGGAACGCCGGCCAGACGTTCGTCGAGCGAGCGATGCGTGCGGACCCGGTAGGCGGATGCGCTGCGCCGTGCGCGGGTACGATCGATCAAGTCGGCCCCGAGCTGCTCAAGATTGCGGCGGAAGGTGTCCCAGATGGAGAGCCAGTTGCGGCGGCGCATGAAACGCGCGGCGGAGCGTTGGGCATGCGCCGCCGCGGGGGCGGCGTCCAGAACACGCGCGACCGGACGGCTGGCGGCGCAGCCCCGCATGTATTCATCGATCAACGGGCGTGGGTCGAGACCCACGGCCTCGGCATACATTCTGATGAAGCCGCGGCCATAGATCGGGGCCGGAACATTGCGGAAATCGTTGCGTTCCAGATCCTCGATCAGCGTCGCCTTGAGTCGCGTCGTTTCGGCAATCTGGGAAATGCTTTGACGGCGTTTCTGCCGCGCCATCTTCAAGACCTCGCCCAGCGGCATTTTCTCGTTCATCGTTCGTTCTCCTCGGCGGCGGATCCGTCACCGCCGGCGTGATCCGTCATATCGCCATCCAGATCGATCAGAATTTCGCGCGGATCGGAACCGCGCGCGGGACCCACTATTCCGCGTTCCTCCAGCGTGTCCATGATGCGCGCGGCGCGGGTGTAGCCGATACGCAGCCGGCGCTGCAGCATCGAAGTGGAGGCCCGGCGGGTTTCGCGGATGATCTGCATGGACTGCTCGATCATGGCGTTATCCTCGTCGCCGTCGCCGCCACCCTTGGCCAGCATGTCCTCGTAATTCGGCGTGGCGGGACCGGAATCGAAAACCGCCGCCGGGGGCGCGGAGGGGGTTTCGTCGCCCGTCCCGGTTTCCCCAGCGTTGCGGGCATCCGCGTTCGCCGCCCGCTCGGCGGATTCGGGTGCAGCCTCCTCGACGGCCGTGGGCGCGGGGCACTGGCTGCCGATGAAGGCGACAATGCGGGCGATTTCCTCGTCGGTCGTGAACGCGCCCTGCGCGCGCACAACGCGGCTGGCGCCCGGCGACTGGTAAAGCATGTCGCCGCGGCCGAGCAATTTCTCGGCGCCGATCGTGTCGAGAATGGTGCGGCTGTCCGTCTTCTGCGCCACCTGGAAAGCGATGCGGGCTGGGAAATTGGCCTTGATCGTGCCGGTGATCACGTTGACCGACGGCCGCTGGGTGGCGAGGATCATATGGATGCCGACGGCGCGCGACATCTGGGCCAGGCGCGCGATATAGGTTTCCATCTCGGCCGCCGCGGTCAGCATCAGGTCGGCCAGTTCGTCCACAATGATCACGATATAGGGCAGGCGCGCCGGCAGGCCGCCGGCGGGCTCCTCGCCGCCGAAAAGCGTCTGCTGCTTCTCGATCGTCCGCGTGTTGAAGCCCTTGATATTACGCACGCCGACCTTGGAGAAGAGTTTGTAGCGGCGTTCCATCTCGGTGATCGCCCAGCGCAGTCCGCCGACGACTTTCTTGGGGTCGGTGATGACCTCCTTGCGAACGCCTTCGAGGTGCGGCAGGCCGCGGTAGGCGGCGAACTCGACGATCTTGGGATCCACCAGCATCAGGTGCAATTCGTCGGGCGTGCGCGCCAGCAGCAGGCCGGCCAGGATCGAGTTCATGCAAACGGTCTTGCCAGATCCCGTGGCGCCGGCAATCAGCAGGTGCGGCATGCGGGCGAGGTCGATCACCAGGTCCTTGCCGCCCACATCCTTGCCCAGGGCGAGCGGAATATCCATCTGGCCGGCATGCCACTCCGTCCCTTTCATCACGTCGCTCAGATACACCATCGTGGCCGAGGCGTTGGGAATCTCGATGCCGACTGTGCCGCGTCCGGGAATGGGGGCCTGTATCCGGACGCTGTTGGCCTTCAGATTGAGCTGCAGGTTGGGCGCCAGTCCCGAGATGCGTTCCAGGCGCACACCGGAGGCCGGGACCAGTTCGTAGCGGGTGACGGTGGGGCCCTGCTCGACATGTGTGACCTCGACCTTGATGCCGAAATCGGAGAGCGTATTCACGATCACCCGCGCGGCCGCCTCGGCGTCCTCGGGCATGGCGGGACGGACTCCGACCGCCGGACTGGCCAGCAGTTCGACGGATGGAAGCATGTATGGCGCGCCGTTGGCCGTAACGGCGGCCGGAGCCGCGGCGGGCGGAGGAACAACAGCGGCGGCCTTGGGCGCCGCGACGCGGCGTACGCGGGCGGCGGCGGGACTCTCGGCGGACATTGGCGTCTGGACCACGCGCTCTTCCAAAATCTCCTCGGCCACCGGCGCGGCCGATTCGGCTGCCGGCAATGCGGATTCCTCTTCCGGCGGGGCGCTTTCACGCGGTCCGGTCGTGAATGTCCGCGTCGCCGCGACACGCGGTTTGCGCACGGCGCGGGTTTCGCTGTCGGGAATCAAGGTGTCGCCCGGCTGCGCCAGCGGGGCCGTGCTGCGGCGGCCGGTGGCCTTCTCGACGGCGCGCTGGGCGCGAGCCGTGCGTTGGGCCTGAATGGCGCGTTCGATGGCCAGCGCCAGACGCACCGCCCCGTTGCGGATGGCGGCCCAGCCGAAGAAGAGCACAACGGCGATCGTGATGCCGGTCAGGTCCACGATCAGCGTACCCACGCGCCCCAGCGCGTGGTGGCACATCCAATCGGTCACGTACTGTGCTGGAATACCGCCCGGCGCGTCGATGTTGAGCAGGGGGAAAAGCTGATACCAGAAGGAAGGCTCGATCGCCAGCAGACCGCAGAGACTGGCCATGAAGACCGCCGCCCAGACCAGTTTGGCGCGCAGATTGGCGATGCCGCGAAAGACCAGGGTCAGGCCGAACCCAAGGAACCACACGGGCAGGAAGTAGGCCGCAATACCGAAACTCATGAAAAGCGTGAAGGCCATCCAGGCGCCGAACGGACCGATGAAGTTGGCCGGCGGTTCGCGCGGCGGGGCGCAGAGCGCCGAAACGTCGCGCCAGTCATAGGAAAAAAGGCAGAGTAGCAGCACGATGCAGACGGCGATCAGCAGGATGGCCCAGGCCTCGCGCCAACCGGAACGGTTCATGACCGACTCACTCATTGGTGTCCGGCGCCTCCACGGGTTCACCGGCCGCCCTGGCGCAGCGCTGCAGCAAATTCTGCAGCGGGGCTGTATCGCGCACACCGCCATCGGCGCGGGCCAGGCCCAACGCCACGCGCGCGATCCTCAGCGCCCGCTGTGGCTGCCGGTTGGCCAGATAGGCTTCGGCCAGGGTATTCCAGATGTTGAAATCGGACGCTCCTGCGAGCACGGCATCGCGCGCCAGCCGCAACGCCCGCGGCGGATCGCGCAGGCCCGGATCGTCGGCCTTGGCCAGGATCCAGGCCAGGTTGTTGAGCACGGCAGGATTGTCCGGGTATTCGCGCAGCAGGGCTTCCAGCAGCGGCATGGCCTCGGTAAAGCGCTCGATCTGCGTCAGGGCGGTGGCCAGCCCGAAGCGCGCCTCGGAGGATTCCTGGGCGCTCTTGAGCGCCACGCGGTAGAAGCGCACGGCCTCGATCCAGCGGCCACGATTCAGCAGATCGCGCCCCGTGAGCAGCGCATCCATGCCGGCCGCGGGCGTCTTTTGCGGCGGCGATTGCGGCTCCGCCCGCGCAAGGGAAATCGCCGCCAAAGCAGCCGCCAGCCACACGCCACCAGCCCGCCGGCACATCTTGATCGTTGTCATCCTGCGCCCATCCCTTCCGCCGCCTGCAGGGCGGCGAACACCCGCAACACATCGACCGTCTCGGCCACGTCATGCACACGCACCACCGAGGCGCCGCGCCGCACGGCGTAGGCCGCACACGCCAGACTGGCCGCCAGACGCCCGCCCGTCTCGCGTCCGGTCAGGCGGCCTAAAAACATTTTGCGAGAGACCCCGATCAGGACCGGCCGTTGGCAGGCGTCCCGCAGCGCGGCCAGCCGCGCCAGCAACTGTAGATTATTTTCCAGCGTTTTACCAAAACCAAACCCGGGATCCACCACCATCGTTTCGGGGTCCAGTCCCGCCGCCGACAGCAACGCCACCCGCTCCCGCAAAAATGCGGCGACCTCGCCCAGCACATCCTCGTAATGCGGCGCCAGTTGCATGTCAAGCGGCGTTCCGCGCATGTGCATCAAAACCACCCCCGCCCCGGCGGCGCGCACGATCTCCAGCAGACGCGGATCGTCGCGCAGGGCGGAGACATCGTTGACGATCGCCGCGCCGGCCTCCAGCGCGGCCGCGGCCACGCCGGCCTTGCGGGTATCCACCGAAATCAACGGCGCACCGCCCGGCCAATCCTGGGCCGCCAGCGCGCGGCTCAGCTTTTCCACCACCGGCGCCACGCGGCGCAGTTCCTCGGCCTCCGGCGCCGCCGCGGAACCGGGCCGGGTGGATTCGCCGCCGATATCCACCACATCGGCGCCCGCGCGCGCCAGTTCCAGACCGCGCGCCACCGCCGCGTCGTGGTCCGCGTACCGTCCGCCATCGGAAAAAGAGTCCGGCGTCACGTTCAATATACCCATCACCAGCGGCCGCGGCCCAAGGGTCAGCGTACGCTCCCGGCAACGCCAGCTCCATGGCAGGTCGGCATGCATCGCGTCAAAAATCTCCCAATCACTAGGACGCTGTTAACAAACAGACGGCAGATCAGCGGCGCGGTTTATCGCGCACTCTGGATTTGCCGTGTTCGATCCAGTTTTCGAGCTTCAGGCCAGGCACACGATTGAACTCTTCCGTATTGTTGGTGACCAATGTGAAATCTTCATAAAGAGCATGAGCCGCAATCAGCAAGTCATAATTGCCAATGGGTGTTCCGGCGCTTTGCAGGTGTGCCCTGATCTTTCCAAACGCGATGGCGGCCGCGGACGGGAAATCCCGCACCTCCAGGGGACTTAGGAATTCGGTAAGTGCGAGCTGGTTTTCATCAGGTCTTGAACTTTTGGCGACGCCGAATTGAAGTTCGCAGTAGGTTATGGACGATACCCCTATGTCACCGATATGAAGGGTTTTGAAACGGTCGTAGACATCAGGCGACGAACGCTTGATGATATAGATGCAGGTATTCGTATCCAGCAGGTAGCGCATCAATCCAAACTCTCCCGTTCCGGCTGATCCCCTTGATCGCGGTCAGTCATAAAGTCATCCGAAAAGCGCTTGGTCGCTTCGAACATCGAGGCCCAAGCATCATGCTTTGGCACAAGCAGCACTCCCCCACCCAGATGCTGGATGAATACCGAAACTCCCTCAAATCTGAATTCTTTGGGCAGCCGTACCGCCTGACTTTGACCGTTCTTAAATAGTTTTGCCGTCTTCATGGGTTTAAGAATATAGACTTGTTGGTATATATGTCAAGACGGAATCACCGTTCACTGTTCACCGTTCACTGTTCACTGTTCACTTTTCGCCGCAATTTCCAACGGCGCGGCAACGGGAACCTCCGCGTTTGCGACGGCCGACGCGGCGCGTTCCTCATCGGTGCGGATATGGCCAAAACGCACCATATCTTCCACATCGCGCCCGTCGAGGGTCTCGCGTTCGATCAACAGCGCGGCGATCTTGTCCAAATCGGCGCGGTGCTCGGTCAGCAGCGCGCGGGCGCGCTCGTAACTTTCCTGCAGCAGACGGTGGACCTCTTCGTCGATGCGGCGCGCGGTGTCGTCGCTGTAATCCTGCTGCCGCGAGATTTCGCGGCCAAGGAACATCAGTTCCTCGTGCTGGCCGAAGGTCTGGGGCCCCAGCGCATCGCTCATGCCCCAGTCGCAGACCATCATGTGGGCCAGGTGGGTGGCCTGCTTGAGGTCGCTGCTGGCGCCGGAGGTAATCTCGTTGAAGGTCAGCAATTCCGCCATCCGTCCGCCCATCATCGTCACCAGCACGCCGCGCATCTTCGTGCGGTTCTCCAGGTGGCGGTCCTTCTCGGGCAACTGCATGGTGGCGCCCAGGTAGGCCGTGCCGCGCGGGATGATCGTCAGTTTGTGCAGCGGCTCGCTCTCCTCGACCAGCACGGTCAGAATCGCGTGACCCGACTCGTGGTAGGCCGTGATGCGCTTTTCCTTCTCGTCGAGCACACGGCTGCGCCGCTCGCGGCCCCAGCGCACCTTGTCGCGCGCCTCTTCCAGGTCCGCCAGATTGACGGACTCTTTGTTGGAGCGCGAGGCCAGCAGGGCGGCCTCGTTCAGCAGGTTGGCCAGATCGGCGCCGGAACAGCCCGGCGTTCCCCGTCCGATACGGCGCAAATCGACGTCCGGGTTGAGCATGATTTTGCGGGCGTGAATCTTGAGAATCTCCACGCGCCCGTCGAGCGTCGGGAGGTCTATCACGATCTGGCGGTCGAAGCGCCCCGGCCGCAGCAGGGCCGGGTCAAGCACATCCGGCCGGTTGGTGGCCGCGATGATGATGATACCCTCCTGCGTATCGAACCCGTCCATCTCGACCAGCAAAGCGTTGAGCGTCTGTTCCCGCTCGTCGTGCCCGCCGCCGATGCCGGTGCCGCGGCTGCGGCCGACGGCGTCTATCTCGTCGATGAAAATGATGCAGGGCGCGTTGCGCTTGGCCTGCTCGAACATGTCGCGCACCCGCGAGGCGCCGACGCCGACGAACATTTCGACGAAATCCGCGCCGCTGATGGTGAAGAACGGCACGTCGGCCTCGCCCGCGATGGCCTTGGCGAGCAGCGTCTTGCCGGTTCCCGGGGGCCCCATCAACAGCACGCCTTTCGGCATGCGCCCGCCAAGTTTCTGGAACTTCTTGGGATCCTTGAGGAACTCCACAACTTCCTGGACCTCCTCTTTGGCCTCCTCGACCCCGGCGACATCCTTGAAGGTGGTCTTGTTGCGGTCGCGATTGCGCATCTTGGCGCGGCTCTTGCCGAAGCCCAGCGCCCCGGCGCCGGCCGATTTCATCTGCCGGTTGACGAAGTAGAGCAAACCGAACACCAGCAGGATCGGCAGCACCATGCCGGAAAGTATCTGCCAGATATAGGGGCTCTGGCGCTTGAAGGCGAATTTGACGCCGTGATTCACCATGTTTGCGATCAGTTCCGGCGTGATTTTGACATCCACCCGGAAACGGCGCGCCTTGCCGGTGCGCGGATCCAGTTCGCGGCGCAGCCCGTCGATGTACTGTCGACCGGAAATATCCTCGAAAACCTCGGCCTCGACAACCTGGTTGGTGGCCACCAGTTGGACGAAATTCGGGTTGTAAACGATCGTTTCGACCTTGTCGGCGTCGCTCTGGTAGAACTGCCAGGCGAGCATCAGCAGCGTCAGCGCCGCAAACCAGATCATCAGGGTGCGGGGCGGCATACGCGAGGGCTCGGGTTTGCCCTCCCGGCGCAAAGGCGGACCCGGCGGTGTCGAAGGCGGCGGTGGACCAATAGGTGGCATGATGATTTTTCCGTTCGGACCGCATCGTTCACGGTTCCGTCAACGATGCTACCGAAAGCTTCGCCTAAATCCAACAACGAAGAGCGGCTTATTTCCTACAGTCGCGGCGTCCCCACGGGACGCCAGTGCAGCAGGTTCGATAATTCGGTCGTAAAACGCTGCAGGGTTTCGCCGACACGCCCGCCATGTTCGCGCGACAGGCGGGTTACCAGCCAGACCGAGCCCAGCATCAAAAAAAAGCGGCAGAGAAACACCGAACGGTTGGCATCCAGCGCCAGCGCGCCCCAGCTCAAATGCAGACCCGCGAAAAGCCGGGCCACCCAGGCGCCGAGAAAGGGCCCCACCCCGGCCGCCAGAACATTCAAAACGAAGGCGATGTTGATGTAAGCGCTTTGATGCCCCGGTCGGGCGCTGCCCAGCATCATGTCGGTAATGCCGACACCGATGGCAAACAGCATGATGCCCTGCAAGAGGTAAAACCCTATCACGATCGCGCGCCAGTGCGGATCCAGCGGGTTGGCGAAGAGCCAGAGCAGATTCAGCGCCGCCAGCGCCGGGACCAGCAGCGCGAATACGATGCGGCCGCCGAAACGGTCCACGACCCGTCCGCTCAGCGGCAGCGTGGCGGCCGCGCCGATCGAAGCCACGGTGTCCATCCAGACGATGAAGTTGTCGCCCGCGCCGAGGGTTCCCTTCAGGCAGAGCAGCGCGAACGGACCGGCCATGGCCGCCGCCAGATTGAAGAGCAGTCCGAAAAGCAGAAAGCAGACATAGGGCCGGTCGCGAAACGGCATGGCCAGCATGCGCCAGAAAGTCAGCCCCTCCGCACGCGGCGCCAGCGGCGCCTCGGGTATGCGCAGGATCCCGCCGGTCATCGCCAGATTCGTCACCACGGCGATCGCGAAGACCACCTGAAATTTCCAGAGCGCGGGCTGGTGCCCGAGCAACCAGCCCACCGCCGCGGTATAAACCACGACCATCAACTGCCAGCTCGTGCGCAGCCGCCCGAAAAAACGGCCGCGAATCTCGTCGGGAACATTGTCGTTGATCAGCGGAAACCAGCCCGCCATGCCCAGCGAACGCAACCCCCCGTAACCCGTCAACGCCAGGGCAACCATCACGACCAGCGTGGTTGGCGAAAGGATGCCATGCAGGGACGGCAGGATCGCCAACAGGATCAGGAACGGCACGTCCGCCAGATAAAACGGCGCCATGATGCGTTTTTTGCCGAAAATCGTCGTCAGCGGAATCGTCGCCACCATCAACACCGTCAACAAGGGGCCCAGCGCGAAAAAAAAGGCCAGGGTCGAATTGGCGACGGCGGGCTGAATTCCCAGAATGAAGAGCGCAATCACCCGGTCGCTGATGCCCGCGCCAAAGAGGATCGAAATTACCGAACAACGAATGATCCAGCGCCGCCCACTGCTCATCTGGTCCGCTGTCAGGGGCTCGGAGGCCGGGTCTATACGGTAGGCCTCAAAGCCGGGGCCGCGGCGGTTTAGTGCGATCATGAATCGGTAGCATCCCATGGGATGCAGGTTGATAGGCTGCGTCGCTCAGACCAAGCAAAAACGCGCGGACACCTTGGAGGGCGCCCGCGCGTGGTGTTTTCCCGATACGGGCTGCTTACGCCACCAGCTTCTTCGCCAAGTCCGCCGCCGAGGCCGCGTCGGGCGAATAACCGTCGGCGTGGATCTCGTCGCAGAAGGCCTGCGTCAACGGCGCGCCGCCGATCATGACCTTGACCTTGCCGGCCAGATCGGACTGCTTCACCTGCTCGACGACCGCCTTCATGTTGGTCATGGTCGTCGTCAGGAGCGCCGAGACGCCGATCAATTGCGCGTTATTGGCGCGCGCGAGTTCGAGGAATTTTTCCGGTTCGACATTGATGCCCGCGTCCACCACCTTGAAACCGCCGCCTTCGAGCATCATGCCGACCAGGTTCTTGCCGATATCGTGCAGGTCGCCCTTGACCGTGCCGATCACAACCACACCGCGCGGCTGCACCTTGGCCGCCGCCAGCGCCGGCTTGAGAACTTCCATGCCGGCCTTCATAGCGCGCGCCGCGATCAGCACTTCGGGGACGTAGACTTCGTTCTTCTTGAACTTTTCGCCGATAATACTCATGCCGGCCAGCAAACCCTGATTCAGGACATCGGAAGCCGCGGCCCCCTGCTTCATGGCCTGCTCCACCTGCTCCTTGACATCCTTGGCCTTGCCCTTCATCAGGTTCTCTTTGATCTGTTCGATAATCGTCATGATTCGGAATCTCCCGCTGTAGGTTGCGGCGACGAACCTTTCGTCGTCGAAAGCGCGCCCAATCTAACGCCGGCGGGAGCATTGCCGATAGGCCGTTTCTGGATTAAAATATGGTATTCTTGCTGCTTTGTGCTATTAATTTGCCCGGCGATCGAGCCAACCGGCTTGACTATGCCAGCTTTACCCGCATACTTCCGCTTTGTCCGGCCAATCGGACAGCTCAATTTATGGCATTATTGTCACAACGTATTTTACTGGCCGTCTCCCGCGAAGGCCGCCGCGGTCTGGGAATCCGGACCATGCTGCTGGATGTGGCCGGCCGCACGACGGACGCCCACGACTGGACCGGGGCCTCGGCCCGCATCCGGCGTCTGCGCGCCTACGCCCTGCACGAAAGCCTGAACTGCGGACAACCGCATGTCTTTACGCTGGCGGGCGCGTTGACGAGCTGGGTGGTGGCGCTGGAGGACCGCGGTCTGGTGCAGGGCGGCTTGCTGGGCGAAGCCGTGCTTTGCGCCGAGGACGGACCCGATCCAGCCGCCATCGCCGCGGAACTGGAGTCCTTCGGCCTGGCGGCGGCGGAAATGCGGCGGCCGCTGGCGCAGACCCAGGTCTGGTCCCGAGCGCAAATCAACCACGCGGCCGAGACGCTACAGCACAGCTTTTACCAGATCAGCGGGTGGAAGCCGGAACTGATGGAGGCGAACCGGTTGCGCCTGCGGCAGCAACGGCAGATCGCCGAGGCCGTGGAGGAACAGCAGCGGCTGGGACAGGCGGCCGCCTATTCCTTCGAAAAGGAGCGCATGCTGCTCTCGATGATCCGCGCTGGCGACCGCCCGGGGGCGCGGCGGGTGCTCAACGACACGCTGGGCGCTCTTTACCTGAGCGCGCCAAAACTCCCAGTCCTGCGGGCGCGCATCATCGAGCTGATGGGCTACCTGACCAGGGCGGCCGTGGAAGACAGCCCGATTCTGGAACCGCTGATCCGCCGCACGCATGTCTGGACCGAGCGGCTGATCCGGGCCCGCGACTTCGAGTCGCTCTGCCGTGTGCTGACGGAGGCGCTCGACGATTTCATGGACGGCATCTATCTGCAGGCCTTCAACCGCACCAATGCGCATGTCAGCCAGGCCCTGGACTACATCGCACACAACTACCACAAACGCCTGCCGCTAAGCGCCGCCGCCGCCGCCGCGGGAGTCAGCACCTGGCGGCTGGATCACCTGGTCCGCCAGCACACCGGCAAGACCGTCCTCCAACTGATCCGTCTGGCCCGCGTTCAGGCCGCCCAGCGCCTGCTGGAACACAGCGAAAAACCCTGCACCGAGATCGCCTACGAGGTTGGATACACCGACCAGAGCTACTTCATCGAACAGTTTCGCAAACATACCGGACTGACCCCGGCGCGCTTCCGGCGCGGCCTGCTGACCCGCGGTTCGCTGCGCGCGCCGGCCGCCAGGCAGCCGGCTTGAACTTCCCGCCAGGAATTGATCAATGCCTGGCCCCGTGGCGCATGCCTCCGGCTTGCGCCGTGCAAACGGGACGCTTGCACCACGGAACACCTACCGGCGTCACCGAGATGATGTCCCGCCCTTCGTTTGACAATCCCGTCAGCTCTGCCGCATACTAAAACCGCGCTTGCGACGCTTCCCGCGGCGCGACGGACTGGAAACATGATCAACGATACACTGGTGCTGGGCGGTCACAGTTTTGACTCCCGGCTTTTGCTCGGCACGGGTAAATTTTCGGACAATGAAACCATGCGCCGCGCCGTGGCCGCGTCCGGCGCGCAACTGGTGACCGTGGCGCTGCGGCGATTCAATCGCGACCGTCCGGGCGACGACCTGCTCGCGCCCCTGCTCGCCATGGGGGTCACGCTGGCGCCCAACACCTCCGGCGCCCGCGATGCCCGCGAAGCCATCCAGGCGGCGCAGCTCGCCCGTGAACTTTGCGGCAGCCCCTTCGTGAAGGTCGAGATTCATCCCAATCCCCACCACCTGATGCCCGACCCGATCGAAACCTACACCGCCGCCCGCGAACTGGTGAAGGAGGGCTTCATCGTGCTGCCCTACATGCCGGCCGACCCGGTTCTGGCCAAGCGCCTGGAGGATGTGGGCTGCGCGGCCGTCATGCCGCTCGGCGCCGGCATCGGGACCGGCGGCGGGCTCGCCACGGTCGAGATGCTGCGCCTGATCGTGCACAACAGCGGCATCCCGGTGATTGTGGACGCCGGCCTGCGGTCGCCCTCCGACGCCGCCGCCGCGCTCGAAATGGGCTGCGCCGCCGTGCTCGTCAACAGCGCGATCGCCGCCGCTGGCGACCCGCCCGCCATGGCCGCCGCCTTCGCGCTGGCGGCGCGGGCCGGACGCGCCGCCTTTCACGCCGGGCTCATGGGTCGCAGCGCCACGGCCGTGCCCACCAGTCCGCTGACCGATTTTACGCGGGAATAAGGATGAAACGGAGCGCGAGACGGGCGTAGCCGCCTGCCTGCGCTCGTGCTACGTAGCGAAGTGCTACTTCGCAGAGTAGCAGCAGGTGGCCGTGACTGTCACGAACCAGTCGCTGCAAGTGGAAAGCAACGCAGAAGGCGCAGATCGGATTTGGAGGGACGACCTCCGTGTCGTCCGTGAATCAGCCGGAGCGGGAGGAACGGACGGGACGGAGCCCGTCCCTCCAGTATATATTTGTAAGCTATTCTGAATTCTGACTCCTGACTTCTGAATGCCTGATTTTTACGGCCCATTTATGTCGAAACTTCTTTCCATGGCGCTGCTCACCTGGCGGCAGGCTGTCCGCTCCGGCTTGCTCGCGGCCGGGCTGTGCCTGTTGCTGCTGACGGCCTGGGGACTGCCAGCGGTGCTGCATGGTGACGGCACGCCGGCCGGCCGCCTTGAGGTGGTGTTGCGTTACACCCTCGGCATTGCCGCCGCGCTGATTGCCGCCGCGGCGCTCTGGACGGCGACACTCAGCGTGGCCGGCGAGCTGGCCGACCGCACGCTCGACCTGGTGCGCACGCACCCCGTCCACCCGGCGGCAATCTGGGGCGGCAAGTTTCTGGGCCTGCTGGCGGTCTGCGCCGTGTGGGTGGTGACGCTGGGCCTGCTGGTCGCGGTCGAAGCGCACGGCATCGCCGCCTCCGCCCTCCCACCCTCCCACCTACCACCTTCCACCCTCCACCTGCTTTCTTCCCGTCGCCTGCTCGATCCCGTCGCCTGCGACGCGGCGGCGGAAGACGGCGCCGTTGTCGCCGCTCCAGGCCGCGCCGTGACCTGGAGTTTCATCCTCCCCGCCGGTACGCCGACCAACCGTTCGCTGGCGGTTTCCTGCCGTTATGTCTCCTCCCGCCCCGGCGCCTTCACGGTGCATGGCGAGTGGAGTCTCCATCCCGCCCGCAACGCGCCAGCCTGCGCCACCGGCGCCACCGACAGCGTCTCCGGCCGCGCGCTGGAAGCGCCGCTCGCGGGGCCCTGCCCCGCCGCGCGCGGCGTGAATCTGCGCTTCGTCCACAACGGCGGCGGACTGGACGCCGCGCTGGCCTTCGCCCCCGGCAATCTACAATTGGTGCTGCTGGAGCCCGGCCCCGTTGCCAATCTCGCGCGCGGATTGACGCTGTTGCTGGCGCGCCTGGCGGTGATCGTCGCACTGGGGCTGAGCATGGGCGCCTTGCTTTCGCCGCCGGTGGCGCTCTTCGGCGGCGTGGCGCTGCTGGCGATTCTGGGCATGACCGACAGCATTCACAGCGTCGCGCGCAGCGGCGTCTTTTTTGTGCCGCACGATAGTCCGCTGGCCGCGCCGGACCTTTTCGACCGTCTGGCGCTGGGCGTCTACCGCCTCGTGGATCTGCTGCTCACGCCCCTGCGCGCCCTCGATCCAATCTCGGCGCTGGGCAATCGCGAATGGATTTCATCCGGCGCCGTCGCGCTCGGCCTGGCCCTGGCCGTGCTCTGCGTCACCATCCTGGCCCTCCCCGGCATCGCCGCCCTGCGCCGGCGGCAACTGGCGCTGATTGGAGAGTGAGTAAGATATTATGTTTTCATTACATTATGTTATTGAAGAATAATAATTTCATGCCATAATTCAGACGGTCCGATGACTCGGGGTGTCCATGAAATTCTTCGACAGACTTGACGAAAAAGCGCGGCTTATGCGTGCGTTCCTGGCGGCATCGGGTTCGTTTTGCTGCCTGTATGGCCGGCGACGTTGTGGAAAATCGCGATTATTACAGGAGACGCTTCCACAACAGCATGCCGTTTATCATGTGGCGGACCAAATGGAATCCGCCTTGCAACGCCGGCGCCTGGCCACCGATATGGCCCCGGTTATATCCGGGTTCGACCGGGTCGCGTATCCGGATTGGGCGGCGCTGTTCGATCGCTGGCGTAAAGAGGCGCCGGCGGGGGCGTGCTTGATTCTGGACGAGTTCCCGTATCTCGCGATGTCGTCGCCGGAGTTGCCCAGCATTCTTCAACGGGTGGTGGACGCCGCCGCCGGATCGCCGCTTCACACCGTCATTTGCGGCTCATCTCAACGCATGATGCAGGGATTGGTACTGGCGCCCTCGGCGCCGCTTTATGGACGAGCGAGGGAAATCCTGAAAATATCGCCGCTGGAATTCGGCTGGATCGCCAAGGCGTTTACGCATGCATCGCATCGAGAAGCGCTGGATCACTTCAGCGTCTGGGGCGGTGTGCCGCGCTATTGGGAACTGGCGACGGAATTCAAAACACTGGACGATGCGATCCAATGCCTGATTCTGGCGCCACAAGGCGTTCTTCACAACGAGCCGCGCCACCTGCTCATCGACGACATGGGAGATATCGTTCAAACTTCATCCATTCTGGCCTTGATCGGCCAGGGATGCCATCGCCTGTCGGAGATTGCCGCAAGACTCGGCAAACCCGCCACATCCATGACCCGGCCGTTGGCAAAACTGCAGGAGTTGGGCCTGATCGTTCGCGAGATACCCTTCGGCGCGGACGATCGCAACGGGAAGAAATCGCTTTATAGTCTTGCCGATCCTTTTCTGGCCTTTTGGTTTCGTTTTGTTCAACCCAACCGTTCTCTACTGGAAAGCGCGCCCGTCGCGGTCACCCATCGCAAGATACACGCGACATTTCGTCAGCACACGGCCTGGGTCTGGGAAACTCTGGCAAGACACAGTGTTCCGCGCCTGACTATTGCCGGACAGACATGGGGTATTGCGCGGCGATGGTGGGGAGCCGCGACGTCTGGTCAGCCAATGGAAATCGATGTCATGGCTGAATCAAGCGATGGCAAAACTCTGTTGATCGGAGAGGCCAAACTTTCATCCACCACCGCCGAAATCGTTTGCCTGGAAAAACAACTCAAGGAAAAAGCGACGGTCCTGCCCTTCGTGAAGCGTTATCGAAGGGTGGAAACAGTCGTGTTTTCGGCGTCAGCAAGTCACCACAATGAGACGTCGAATATTGTCGTGCTCCCCGACCTGCTCCGCGCCTTGGTTTGACCATTGCCCGAAGGGAAGGTGGAGGGTGAACAGTCAACGTCGAACGCGAAACCCAAGACCTATCCTAACGTCGTTCCGACGTTTCATTCACGAGCATTTCGCCCTATGCCCACGCGGCGGCAGAGGCCTGCCGCCCTCCAGAAATATTTTCACGGCAATCTCTTTCCCATGCCCTGGAGGGCGATACCGTTGCCGTGTGGGCATAGGGCGAAAGACAGGTCAGCAACACGGACGCAACGTGCTTTCTGGATTCGTCATATTCTGAATTCTGAATACCAGAGCAGCCCCCATCGTTCATCACTCATCGTTCTCTTCTACTGATTCTTCAGAATGTCGAACGAACGCACGAACCAGTGATGGGGCTCGCCGGGGGGCGCCACAGGATCGCGCCAGACCGTCGCCACGGCGCGAATGCCGGAAAGCGGCGAGACGCATTCGGTGGTCCCGCTAAAAATCGACCGCACCGGTTCACCGCAAAGCAGAATCACAAAACTATTCTGACGCACACCCAAGAGCCCCGCCGAGTTGATGAAGAACGATTCCTTCTCAAGCGGCGTGAAGGGCGCAAACTCGGTGCCGGCGAATAAATTGTTGCCCTCCCAACCAACGCGACAGAAATCCGTGATGTTGGTCATGGTTCCAACCCAGGGATTGTTGTTGGTGTTCAGCCACGCATTCTCCAATGTCACCGGGGAGGCGACAACACCAACGGCATCGGGGCCCGCGGGTCGTTTGAGCGGCATATCGGTGAATACCGTGTCCCAGATGGCGGGCGTGCGACTGTTCGCATTCACAAGGCCCCAATCGATCGCAGTGGCACCCAGCGTGGCGCCCATCGAACGGTTAGTGCCGATGGTAAAATGGTCAAAGATCGGGTCGATCAGATCCTCATGCCCGGGCGGCGGGATCAGACGGATGGTTGTCCAAAAGTCTTGCCCACTGTAGGTCGGATTACCGGATCGCATCAGGTAGGTCAATTCGCCAACACTGACCAGCTCGCGATTAGCCACATACATCTCGGTATTGCTGTCGATCGGGAAATTCTTGCCAAAATATTCCTGAGTGCGCGGATTAATCGTTCCGATCGAGGCGGCGGTATTGAAGTAAAACTGTCGAGCTGTTCCTTGAACATTCAGCCAATTGCAACGCGGATCAACGTACTCCAATCCCCTTGTTCTCGAACATGGAATATTAAGTCCCATCGTTCCAAGTGTATCCGAGGCTAAGCCTGTCAACGAAATCGTCAGATTTGTCGGATAGGGTGCAGCATCTACCTCCGGGCCACCTGCAATCCCCTGGTGCACCTGAAGACTGATGTTTGCATTGATCTTGATCGTCTCGCCGGCATTACTATCGTCAAGAGGTTGATCAGGAGCCTTAATAATTATTTGATCCGTTGTGCCATACTCAGAAGAGGCGCCGTCAATGCTCTGGTCTTGATACAAAACCAGCGTTCCGTTTGTTGGCGGCAACTGCGCAAACTTAGCCGGTTCCAAACTAAAAGTAACCTGATATGACAAGCAATACGCGTTGTTGGTAAATGGTTTCTTGAACGGGTACCAACATTCAAAATTCAGGGAAGTTTGACTCTTTAAATTGGTCACACTGCCAACAACTCTTCGTGTGAACTTGTCTTCTTTTTTGATTTCATTGATCATCGGCACCATTTCGGTGCAGGCGCTGCCCAGATCCTGAGGAATATCATCGGTATCCCGGTAGTCCAGCAGATAATTGAATACCGTGTCGGGACTCGCAATGCCGCAGGCTGTCAGGGCAGTTACAATATCGCCCTTTCGATTCTTTAAGTCGTCCACGCTCCCGCTCAAGTCCACCAGATTGGTGGTGCGCACGTAAGGCTGAAAGACGACAAAGTTGGTCTTGGCAAAGGTGTTCGTGAATAGATCGGGCAGATTATCGAAACTGTTGACATTCCGATTGGTGTAGACGTTGTCGTTTTTACACTCCGGCATGTCGTCCAGGCATATCTCCTGGACATTCGTCCCGGCGCCCCGGACGTTCCCACTGCGGCCGACCTGATTCGCGTCGAATAGTCCCGACACGTTCAATACCACAAAGGCATACCGCACATTTTCGCTGCCGCCCGCGAGATTGGTCCAGCAGGCGACTGGGTTATTCACCGCCGTATCCCAGCCAGGGTTCAGGAAGGCGCCACGGGGCAGGTAATTGGTCGCGCCCCAGCCGGTCAACGCATTCGTGACCGTGTACCCGTTTGTCGCCGAATAGAGCACGTCGAACGGCGGATAGATTGCGTTATTACAGGTCGCTTCCACGGCATCCATGGCCCTGGCCAACGCCACATGCAGCAGTTGGCGGGCGCGCACGTCGCTCTTAAAATTGCCGGAGGCCACCCGTTCGGTGCGCATATAGATGATGAAGGCCGCGCCCAGCAGCATCATCATGGCGGTCAGGCCGATCACGACCAGCAGGGCGATGCCACGGCGCCCTTGGCGTCCCTTGGGGACGCCGAGACTGAAGGGATTCAGAATGATTTCAGGGTGCAAGATCATCTCCAAGGTTATCCCGGTTGTAGTTGTAGAAAAAGGCACGGGTTTGATAGGAGCGCGTTACGTCGCTCCCTACTGGATCGCCAACACTGATGGAATACGGTTTTTTCCACGGATCTACAAAATTGACCGGAATCTCCATATATTTGCCGCGAATAAGCCCCGCCATGTTCGCGCTCGTAGGTTTGGGTGCACCCGGATTGTCGTTCATATAGGCGGTCAACGCGACCACCAGTTGTTTCGCCTCGGCCTTGGCGCGCGTCTTGCGCGCCTGCTGGCGCGCGGCGGCCATGACCGGCAGCAATAAACCGATTAACAGAGCGATGATCGATATAACCACCAGCAGTTCTATCAGGGTGAAGCCATACCGGCGCGCCAAACTCCGCACAATCGCATTTTTTTGACACCGTTCGTTCATGGCAGTTGCTTAGGTTGTTTAGGCTGAAGGCCGATCAATTCCAACTGTTGATGTTGTCGTTTACCGTGCTGGGATCGCCATCCGGCCCGCCGGACCAGGCCTGCACCGTCCCGCTGGCACGCAAGGGATCGATTACCTTCAACCGCAGTTGGACCGCTACCGACACCGGTCTGACGCCAAAAACCTCCGTCGCCGTCGGTGTCCAGGTATCCGAAACCGACGTCCCGAAAACATTGGTAAGGCTTTGCATGATGCCGTTGCCATTATAAGTCAGCGCGTTTTTTTGCGAGACATAATCCACGGCGGAACGCCCCAGCATGTTGATGCGGGCGCGGGTGCTGGAAACGTTCCAGACCGTGCTGCTTTGCAAAAAGATGCGCAATGCGATCATGACGATGATCGACAGGATCGCCATGGCGGTCAGCAGTTCGATCAGAGTGAAGGCGGAGCGGAGAGAGGTGGATGGTGGATGGTGGATGGTGGATGGTGGAAGACGGGCAAAAAGATGGCGAACGTATTGAAGGCGGAGGGGGGAGGACGCAACAGCGCAAGGTGGGAGATTCTCACCCTCCACCCTCCACCTTCCACCTTCCACCTGAAAACTGCCGTGTCTGTTCACCTTACATCCCCTTGAAAACGAAAGCTGTGTAAAAGACGCCGTCCGGCGGGTCGAAGTCCGAATCATCATCCAGGTCCGTGACCTCCAGCGTGGCCGTGTACACTCGAAGACCGGCGTCGGGCTGCATCGTCAACTTGTATCGAAGTCTGGGCGGCGGCGATTGCCCGCTGGAGGCCGGCCATTCCACCGCCTCCACTTGAGGCGGGTCGTACTTTAAGCCCGCCAGGCTGGCATTGGGACAGGCGGGAGCACCGGAATTGCCCAAAATCCGCGAATATACGCCATCCTCGGCTTTCCAATCGTTCCAGTTCGTGACCGTGGCGGCGTTGGCCTGCATGCCATTCAGCACGTAGTCCGCGAAAAGCGCGGCGCGCGTGTCGGCGGTGCTTTCCTCGTTTTGCCGCACGCCGGCCGGGAACAGGCCGAAAGCCACCATCAAGCCGAGGCCAAGCACCAACACGGCCAGACTCACCTCGATCAGCGTGAAACCGGCGCGCTTCCCGCGACAACTGGATATATTCGATATCACGCGATGGTCCTATTCCTGCATGGCGCCGATCAAAAGGTTAAAGGTACGATTGGTCTGCACTGGCGGCGAGGTTTTCTGCTGGATCATGCCGATTTGCTTGGTAAGGGAGCCGCCAGAAACCGCGGAACCATCGGTCTCGAACAGTATGGTGTCGCCGGGCTGATCGAAAACAATCCAGGGCGGCAAAAACCTGATGTCGTGCGCCATCATGTTGGTCGCAGCGCTCACGGTTTCCAAAACCAGGCATCCGCTATCGATGCCGCTGATGGTCGTGTTCGACATTGTCAAACGCACCGGCGTGCGTTTGACCACCGCCTGCTGGCGGGCCAGCGAGATGGTCGTCTGCAAGACGCGCACCGCCCCGCGCATTTCCGCGCCCTGGCGCGCCTTGAAGAAACTGATCGCCGCGATACTCATCATCAGGGCCATGATGATCATCACGGTCAGCAGTTCCATCAGGGTGAAACCCCGGCGGGAACGGGCGAGGAGACTGAAGCGTTTCGTTGTCACGAGTTGTTTCTTCAAGTGTTCGGTGTTCGGTGTTCAGGGTTCAGGGTTCAGGGTTCAGGGTTTACCATTCACTGTTGACTGTTCACTGCTCACTCTTCGTTCTTCATCGTTCATCTTCACTGTACCGTCACCGTGCGATTACTGATTACTATCCGCCATGGGCTGTTTGTCGTCCCGGGTTGAATATAGTAGATGCCGGGCTTGACCATATTGTTGGAATCGAGCAGCGGCGGTGTAGTCTGCCAGAGGGCTTCGATCAGCGCCGCCTGTTTGGCGTCAGCGGCATAGACCCCCTGCCCATCGCCCGGCCAGACCCCTTTTTCGGAATGATAGTTGCGGATTGCGGTTTCGATCGTCCTGGCTTCGGCCTCGATCTGTTTCCTAAGGGCGCTCTGTTTCAGTATTCCCACGACCGGCATAAGGATTCCCATCAGAACGCCGATGATGACAACGACCATCAGCAGTTCGAGCAGCGTAAAGCCCATCCGGCATCGCGTATTACCAGCTACAGACATCGTCGCCCCCATTGGTTAAACTGCCGCCGGCCACAACGCAATTGTTATTCGTATCCGGTCCACAGGACCAAACCTTGATGTCGCGATCCGGATCGCCAAAAAGCACCTTGTAGGCAACGCCCCATGGATCCGTCGGTACGCCCGCGGCGCCGATGCGCATCAGATTTGTCGTTTCGATATACGGCACGAGATAAGCCCAAGCGCCCGCGGTATTCATATCCGTCAGAGCTGGCAGCGAACGTTCCTTCATTTGATAGGATTTCCAAGCGGTGTCGATCTGCCCCGCCTCGTGGCGCGCCTTGGTGATTTTGGCCCGTGTGCGCATGGCGCCGAAAATCGGAAACAGCATGCCCGCCAGAATGCCAATGATGGCCATCACGACCAGCAGTTCGATCAGCGTAAATGCAAAACGACACCGTCGCATGGGGCTATTCCTCCCAACCGTTGGTCATGTTACTCGACCGCAAAACATAGTTTTGATAGGACGGAGGCGACGAAGCGTACGTAATCTCAGATCCCCAGCCATCCGTGGCGGTGAAGTTTCTGTTCGTAATCCCAATGTTGCCGAAAAAATCGTTGAAGTTCGCGTTGGTGGCATAGAAGTTGGTGTTAATGCCCGTGACATCGTCGAGATAGTGTTGCCAGCGCTTGGCCGTTTCAACCTCCCTGGCATGGGGAAACCAAGGCAGGCTGGAATCGCTTTCGCAGGCCGGAACTGGTTTGAACTTATATGCCATCAGGTAAAACAACACCCCATGGCCGAACATGTTCGTATAGGCTGTCCACTGTGGCGATACGACGCGCGCGGCGTTATCGCCCGGCGGCGGAAGCATCTCCTGTCCCGGATAGGAACCAGACGTGCCTACCGTTGGGGGATACTGCCCATAGGCGGAATAGTACGCGGCCAGCGCATTGCGCAGGGCTTCCATGGTTCGCACGGTCTGCGCGCGCCTGGTGCGGTCGGCGGCGGTCTTGGCCACTTGCAGGGCGATGCCCATCAGGATCACGATGATCACGATTACAACCAGCAACTCGATCAGCGTGAAGCCGCTCTTTTTATGTGCTTTCATAATCGCCATCCCTGGTTCGTCTTAGGTGATCAGGTTGTCAGGCTGAAGGCTGTTAGACTGTTAGGAATTCAGAAGTTCATCATTCCTTAGCGACAACATTTTACCATAGTTCTTCTAAAAGTCTAACAGCCTACAGCCTATCCAGCTTGCGAGCGGTTACGCTCGCTTCTACCCGCTCAACTTCTCGATGATCTTGATCATCGGCAGGAACATGGCGATCACGATCGTGCCGACCACGCCGGCCAGCAGGATGATCATCATCGGCTCGATCAGCGAAGTCATGGCCTCGACGGCGGCATCGACTTCGTCGTCGTAGGTCGCCGCGATTTTCATCAGCATTTCCGGCAGGGCGCCGGTTTCCTCGCCAACCTGGATCATGCTGACCACCATGCCGGGGAAGACATGCGAGGCCTCCATGGGCGTGACGATGGTTTCGCCCTCCTTGACGCTGTCGTGAATCTGGTTGATGGACTTGGCCAGCACCGCGTTGGTGGTCACGTCGCGCACGATGTTGAGCGCCTGCAAAATCGGCACGCCGCCGGTGAGCAGCGTCCCCAGCGTGCGGCTGAAGTTGGCGATGGCGGTGCGGCGGATCAGCGACCCGAAGACCGGCATACGCAGCTTCACCTTGTCCAGCCAGACCTTGCCGCCGGCCGTCCTGGCGAACAACTTCCAGAGGAAGACGGCCGCGCCAATCACGAGCAGCGCAATCCAGCCTTCGTGCATCATCATCTTGCTGAAGCCCACCACCGCCCTGGTCAGTGGCGGCATCGGTTCGCCGTTCAAGAGGTCCTTGAAAATTTCGTCGAACTTCGGCACCACGATCACCATCAGCACGGAGACGATCAGCACGGCCACGCAGCCGACCACGATCGGGTAGACCATGGCGCCGCGCACCTTGTTCTTGATGCGCTCGGACTTTTCCAGAAACTCGGCCAGCCTGGAAAGCACGGTGTGCAAGGCGCCAGAGGTTTCGCCGGCCTTGACCATGTTGACGAAAAAGAGGCTGAAGACGCGCGGATGCTGGGCCATGGACTCGGCGAAGGTGCTGCCGCTCTCGACCGATTCCGCCATGCCGGTCACGGCGCGGCGCATGGCCGGATGCTGTTCCTGGCGCTGGAGCACATGCAGTCCGCGCAGCAGCGGCAGACCGGCGTCCACCAGCGTGGCCAGCTGGCGGGTAAAAAGCGTCAAGTGCTTGGATTTTACCCTGCCCTCGAAAAGCCGTTCCAAGAACTTGGGCATGTGTAGTTCGGTTTGCAGGCCGCCGCCGCCGGCCTTGGCGCTCTTGCCGGCGGGACCAGGCCGTCCGCCCGTGGCGCGCTTGCCGGAAATATCGGTCACCTGCGTGGGGAAAAGCTGCTTTTCCTTGATCGTCGCAATGGCGCGCGATTCGTTCTCGACATCGAGAACGCCCTCAACCTCGCGCCCCTTCGAATCCATGGCCTTATAATGGAACTTTGGCATCGCGGCACCTCAAGCGGACAGAATTCAAAATACAGAATTCAGAAGACGAATTCTGCGTAGAAAATCACTTCATCATGCTACACCACTACATCCCGTACGCGCAAGCCATTTTCCAGCTCAAACGGTTGCCATTTCCGCTAAAACCGCGCGGGCGGCGGCGGCGGGATCGGCGGCTTCCAGGATCGGCCGTCCCACCACCAGATAACTGGCCCCCGCGCGCACCGCGGCGGCCGGGGTCGCCACGCGTTTCTGGTCGCCCACCGCGCCGCCGGCCGGCCGGATGCCGGGGGTCACCAGGATCGGCTCCGGCCCGATACGGCGGCGCAGCGCCGCCACTTCCCGCGCCGAGCAGACCAGACCGTCCATCCCGCAGGCCAGCGCCAAGTCCGCCAGCGCCAGCACCTGATCGGACGGTTCGCGCTCAACACCAAGTTCGCGCAGGTCGTTGCGGTCGAGACTGGTCAGCACGGTCACGGCCACCAGCTTCGGTCGCCGCGGACCGAGCGCACGCGCCGCCTCCGCGGCGGCCGTCAGCATCGCCCGCCCGCCCGAGGCGTGAACGGTCAGCATGAAGGCGCCGCCGGCGCCGGCAGAGTTCACCGCCCGCTCCACGGTGCGCGGTATGTCCATGAATTTGAGATCGAGAAAGACCTCGCGTCCCGCCGCGCGCAGGCGGTCGAGCACCGACGGCCCGGTGGCGCAGAACAGTTCCAGCCCCACCTTCACGTACCGTACTTCCACCGGCAGCGCCGCCGCCGCCCTGCAGGCCGCATCGCCATCGGGAACATCCAGAGCCACGATCAATCCGGGAGAGGGGGGCGTCATTTTAGAGGGGTCCTTTCTATAGGTGGTAGGTGGCAGGTGGTAGGTGGTAGGTTCAGGGTTCAGGGTTCAGGGTTCAGCAACTTCTGGCTTCCGACTTCCGGCTTCTGGCTTCCGGTGCGTTCACAGCCTGCCATCCAGGCGGGGCGGCCCAGTTCGTAGGCGCCGGGATCGGGGGCCGACCCGGCGTACTCGTCCAGCACTTCCGAGGCCTGGGCGCCGGCATCCACGCAGGGAGAATTGGTGGTCAGACGGAAATCGCCGGCCGCCGCGTCCACAAACCCGGGCGCGGGATTTGTCGCATTCCCCTGCCACAGCGTCTGCCGCAATTCCACCGCCGGCGCCGTCACGACGCCCGCCGGCCACAGATTATTCACGAAACGGCAGGAGTTCAAGGCCAGCCGGTTCGTGCCGGCCGCGTCCGCGACCAGCGCCAAAGAAACGCCCGCGGCCCAGGTGGTGTTGTGATAGATCACATGCCAGCCGCCGGGGGCTTCAACGCGCAAGGCCGCGCCGGGAACATTCCAGATCGCATTGTGATGCACGATCAGATTCTGCGCCCCGGCCAGGCGCAAGCCGGACATGCCCGCGCCGCGCGCATCGTGAATCCAGTTCCAGGCCACCGCCGTGCCGCGTCCGTCGCCCTCGAGCGTCACCAGCGCCGCACCCTTGGCTGCGCGCCCGCTGCCGGTCAGGTCGTTGAGTTCGATCAGACCGTTGCGCAGACCGACGGCTTCCAGCGCCGGCCCGCCGCTGTCGCGCACCGTGCAGTGCAGCACCTGCGCGCCGACACCCGAGACATAGAGCGCCGCGCCGCCGCCGCGGCCAGCGTCCTCGATCGAACTATTGACGAGCCGCTGGCCCGTGCCATTGGTGGCCATCGCCACCGCGGGCCCTTCGCAGGCCGCGATCGTACCGCCGCGAAACTCGTTATCGCCGCCGCCCATCGCCAGCGCGGCGGAGACGAGCGCACCGCCGGCATTGGTCGCGATCGCGCCCCACTCCGCCGTCACGCCGCGAATGGTCACGCCATCGAGCAGACAATGGCGCGCCCCCGCCAGATTCGCGCCAACGCCATCGAGGGTGAAATCATGCACTTCAATCTGCCCGCGCCCGGTCAAGTCCAAGCCATAGGCGCCGGCCGCCACGGGAACGCCGCCGGTGGCGCCGTCCCGACTTTCGGGATGCGCCAGCACCGCCCCGCCTTCGAACTCACTCACGAATCGTATCGGCCGCCCGGGTCGTCCGGACTGGGCCGGGCGCAGCGGCTCGATGTAACGTCCGGGACGCACCAGACAGACGTCGCCATTGGTCGCCAGCGCGCTAGCCGCGGCCAGCGTGCGCAGTGGCGCCGCATCGGTGCCCGCCGCGGCATCGTCGCCCCGCGGATCCACCACCCACTCGCGTGCCGACGCCAGTCCTGCGCCGCCACAGACCGCCAGCAGCGCAAGCATGGCACGAATTTTCATGGTCCTACTCATGTTCTTTGTCTGAGCCACCATTATACGGTGTTCAGTGTTCGGTGTTCGGTGTCCGGTATTCAGGACAAAACAATACATTCTTCTCCGACACCTGCCTCACGACTTCCACCATCTTACCCTCAACCGTCCAAATTCCTACCTCCACCTTCCACCTTCAACCTTCCACCCTCACCCCTCCAACTTCCACCCTCAACCTTTCTCCAGCACCAGCGCGCTGCGGGTGGGCAGGTAGAGTTTGATCTGGTGGCGGACGATACGGCGGCCTTCGCGCACTGGTTCGCTGCGATAACTTTGGCCGGGCGCCACGCGTCCGTGTCCGCCGAAGGCCGGACTGTCGCTATCCAGCAGCAGCCGGTAGTTTCCGGGCGCCACGGGCACGCCGTAATCGGTGAAGGAACGCGCCGGATTGAAGTTGAACACAAAGACCCGCTTGCCGCGGGCGAAGGCCAGCACCTGATCGCCCGTGTGCGCCATCGCAAGTTTTGGACCGGCCGCGTCCAGACCCCGCCCCGTGCGGCCCGCCAGCGCGAGCATGGCCTTGTCGAATTCCGCCAGAAAACGGTAGCGCAGATTGGGATCGTCGCGCAGATGCCATTGCCGGCGCGCGTAGTGGCAGCTCCAGCCGTTGCCTTCGCGCGGAAAATCGATCCACTCGGGATGCCCGAACTCGTTGCCCATGAAGTTCAGGTAGCCCTGCCCCGCCGTGCCCAGCGTGACCAGCCGGATCAGTTTGTGCAGCGCCATGCCGCGCTCCACCGTCAGACTGGAGTGCGCGACGCTCATGCCGGTGTACATGGTCGCATCCATCAACCGGAAGGCGATCGTCTTGTCGCCCACCAGCGCCTGGTCGTGCGATTCGGCGTAACCGATGGAACGCTCGTCCCGGCGGCGGTTGGTCAATTCATGGTACAAGCGCCCGACATCCCAGTCTTCGTCGGCCGTCTCCTTGATCAGTTTGATCCAGAAGTCCGGCACACCCATCGCCAGCCGGTAGTCGAAACCGACCCCGCCCGCCGCTTCGGGGGCGGCCAGTCCCGGCAGTCCGCTCACATCCTCGGCCACCGTCAGCGCGCCCGCATGCACGGTGTGGATCAGGCGATTGGCCAGCGTCAGGTAGGCGATCGCATCCTCGTCCGTATCGCGGAAATAATCCTCGTAATTGCCGAACGGTCGGCTCAACCCGTGATCCAGATAGATCATGCTGGTGACGCCGTCGAAACGGTAGCCGTCGAAGCGGTATTCGTCCAGCCAGAAGCGACAGTTCGACAGCAGGAAGTGCAGCACCTCGGTTTTGCCGTAGTCGAAGCAGCGCGAATCCCAGGCCAGATGCTGCCCCCTCGGACCGGCGTGGAAATACTGGTGCAGCGTGCCATCGAAGCGGCTCAGGCCCTCGATTTCGTTTTTCACGGCGTGCGAATGCACAAGGTCCATGATCACCGCCAGCCCGGCGCCGTGGGCGGCATCCACCAGCTCCTTGAGTTCCTCCGGCGTGCCGAAGCGCGAGGCGGCGGCGAAAAAACTGCTGACGTGGTAGCCGAACGAGCCGTAGTAGGGATGCTCGGCGATGGCCATCAGTTGCAGAGTGTTGTAGCCCGCGTCCACGATTCGCGGCAGCACCTGCTCGCGGAATTCGCGATAGCCGCCGATCCTGGCTGCTTCCTGCGCCATCCCGACGTGGGCCTCGTAAATCAGCGCCGCGCCGGAGCGGCGCGGCGCATGCCGGTGCCGCCAGCGGTAATTCCCCGGGGGCGCCCAAACCTGGGCCGAAATTACTTTGGTGCGTTCGTCCTGAACGACACGCCGCGTCCAGGCTGGAATACGTTCGCCCTCACCGCCGGGCCAGGTCAGCCACAATTTGTAGAGCATCTCATGATGCAACACACCTTCCGCCAGACGTGTTTCCCAGACGCCATGGTCGTCGCTCCGCCGCAGGGCAAAGGCCGGATCGGGACGCCACTGACTGAACGGGCCGATCAAATGCAGCGAGTTCGCGGCGGGCGCCCATTCGCGCATCACCCAGCCGCCGCCGGGGTCGCGGTGCAGTCCGAAATATTCATGTCCCGAAGCGAAATCGGCCAGCGACTTGCCAGCGGTCAACCTTTCAGCCAACGCCGCCGCGCGTGCCTGGCGCGCACGCAGCGCGCCCTCGAACGGTTCCAGCCACGGGTCGCCGGCCACCAGCGGCAGCCGGTCCTTGTCGGCGGCGCCGGTCATGGCGTCTCCGCCCGGCTGAGCGCGACGCTCTCGAAGAGTTGAAAATGCGCGCCCGTGCGCCAGGCATCGGCGGACAACCCGGCCTTCTCGCTGAGCGAATCCAGCGTTTGCTCGCGGGTCCAGCCCTGCTCGACGGCCACCTCGGGCAGGTAAACGGCGCGTGCGCGGCCCTTGGTCAGAATGATGCCGTGCCGGCCCGGCGCGAATTCATCCGGCGACGCGATCGCGCGAATCGGACTGAGCAGCGACACGTCCAGATGAATCCGGCCCACTTCCGCCGCGTGGACGGGCCGAAAACGCGGATCCCGCAAGGCCGCCTGTACGGCATTGTGATGCACGGACAGATAGAGCGGTTCGTACGGCTCCAGAGAGCCGATGCAGCCGCGCAGATTTCCGCCGATTTTCAAGGTCACGAAGGTGGCTGTATCCGCTTGCATGACCGGTGTGAGCGTGTAAGCGTCGAAAGCGAAGGCTTTGCCCGGCGGTTGCGTACACCAGAGCAGCGTATCGCCGGCGATCGCGAAAAGCGTCGCTTGCTCGGCCGGCGTCAAACCCGGCGTCCAATCTCCGCTGCGATGTTCCTGAATTGACCAGTTCATGGCTGGGAGTATAGTCTTAAAAGCGTGTACGCAAAAATCCTTTATTGGCCTGGTGAGCCTGTAGCAAAACTCCCGCGGACAACAAGGAGTTCGTTGTTATATTGTCAAATAACGTCCGTTTGCTCCGCCTCTTGGAGGGTCGGGCTCCGTCCCGACCGTTCCGTCCGGTTACCCGTCTTGCTGGCCGCCATCCTCCTTGGCCGCCTTGCCTGTCCGGCGGCGTGCGCCGAAACGCTGATTTCCGGCGCCTCGCAAACCGCTCAGGTGGATATCTCGGTCGCCAACGAGGCCCAGGCCGCCATCGCCCGGGCGCTGGATTGGCTGGCCGCCGGCCAGCGTCCCGACGGCGCCTGGTCCGACTCCAACCTGACCCCGCTGACGGCGCTGCCGCTCTGGGCCTTCGCGCTGAGCCGGCATCCGGCGCGCGCGCAGGTTGTCCCGCTCGCCGTCGACTGGCTGAAAGGTTGCGTGCAGCCCGATGGCGGCATTTACCACCGCAAGCCCGGCCGCGGGCCGCTGCTGCCGAACTACAACACGGGCCTCGCGCTGGTGGCGCTGAGCGCCGTCGGCGATCCCGCGCTCACGCCGATCATGCTGCGCGCGCGGCGCTTTCTGGCCTCGGGACAGCATGCCGGCGGCGATCTGCACGACGGCGGATTGGATTATGCGGTCGCCCAAAGCGGCGTCGATCCGGAAACCACACTGGCCGCCTACGAAGCCATGCGCCTTTCCCAGACATCTGTAGCGCGGCGCGGCACGAACGGCACAGCGTCCGATCTCGATTGGACCGCCGCCCTGCGCCTGCTCGATCAGCAGCGCCCGCCGCCCGGCGACGCCGGCGCGTTTCCGTCGGCGACCAACGCTGCCACGCCCGCCTTATTGCGCGCAGACGGCAGCATGCCCTATGCGGGCATGCTGAGTTTGATTTACGCGGAGGCGGATCGCAAAGATCCGCGTTTGCGGACGGCCTTTGACTGGGCCGTGCGGAATTGGAGCCTCGACCGTCATCCCGGCATCGGACGGCAGGGCGCCTATGCTTTTTACCTTGTGCTGACCAAGGCGCTGGCAGCGTATGGCAGGGAGGACCTGCCGGTGCGCGACGGTCCGCCGGTTTTCTGGCGCCGGGCGGTGATCGAAAAACTGCTCAGCCTCCAACGCATGGACGCCGCGCGTCCCGGCCAGGGTTACTGGGCCGGCGATGACGACCGTTTTCCGGAAGACGCCCGTGTGCTCACCACCGCCTACGCCGTGCTGACACTGGAAGTGGCGTTGGGCGCCGCCGCGCCGTGAGGCGGGGAGTGACAACGGACAATTTCATCTGCTAACATCCAGACATGACCTCAAAACGATTCTACGACTGGCAGACATCCGGGGGAACAGACGATGTCATGCGACTCGTTGACTGCTTGGAAAGAGCGAACATAGCCTGGTGCGCCATCGGAGGGGTGGCGGTCAACCATTGGGCGGAACAACCCATGGTGACGCAGGATGTGGATTTGGTCGTTGCGTCAGAGGCCGTCGAACGCACGGTGGCCTTGCTTAAGGCGGAAGGTTTCCATTCCGAACGATTTGCGTGGTCAGTCAACTTCAAAGGACGATCCGCTGTCAGCATCCAACTCAGCACGGAGGATTTTTACAGGGACTACCCTTCCCGCGCCGTTCCCGCGGATGTGCATGGTATTCTGCTGCGAGTTGCGTCGCTGGAAGATACGCTCAGAGGCAAGATTAAAGCATGGGCCGAGCCTGCTCGAAGACAAAGCAAGAGGATTAAGGACCTTGCGGATATTGCACGCCTCGTGGAGGCTCATCCACGCCTCTGGGATGTTCTGAGCGAGGAACTCAAGCGGCAAATTCAGCGTCCAAGTGAGGCATAAGCCGGAGTTCCCGGCGGCGCGCCGCCAAATATGCGCGGGGCGGCCTCGCCGAGGCCAACGTTGCGCGGCGATCCGCCGGTTTTCCGGCTCCGGGCTGCGATCGAACTCAAACATACAATGGAACCATGAAACTCAAACTGAACTACACGGACTATCGCGCCAAAATTTACGCGGGCTGGATGGGTAAAAGCCTTGGCGGAACCATCGGCGCCCGTATGGAAAACCACAAGATCCGCATGGAGCTGACACGGGAGGCGCTCTGGCCGGATACCATCATGCCGAATGACGACATGGACATCCAGATCGTCTGGCTGGAAGCCTTGCAGGAACGCGGCATCTGGATCGAATCGGACGACCTGGCCGAATTCTGGCAGGAGCGCTGCTGGTACAACTTCTGCGAATACGGGGTCTTTCTCAACAATTTACAGCGCGGCATCCATCCGCCGCTTTCCGGCACCTGGAACAACCGCTTCTTCTTCGAGTCCGAGGGTTGTCCCATCCGCAGCGAAATCTGGGGACTGGTCTGCCCCGGCTGGAGGGCACGCAGATCTCCGGCTTTCGCGGACAGGCCTGCTTCTACCTGGTGCGCGAACTGGTCGCCGGGGAAGTCCGCGAACTTTCCTTCAACGTCACCGCCAACGCGCCGTTCGCGGTTTGGTTCGACGGCAAGGAACTGGCCCGCCGGGATCACGCCAGGGATATCTCCGTGCAGGACGGCCGCATCGGTCCGATGCAGGTTGGCCCCACGCCGAAACGGCTGGTGATCAAACTGGCCCGCCAGACGGATTATCTATCGCTCTGCGCCATGCCTGTAGGCGGCGGCGATCCTGAGCGCAAGCGCGGCATCTCCATGTTCGCCGACTGGCTGGGCAATCTGCCGAAAGAGATTCGCCGGGAAAACTGACGACCGTCCTGCGGCGTTCGCGCCCGTGAGGGCGCGGGCGTTGGCGGCGTCCTGTTACAGGAGACAACTATATCCCACATGCAAGCCCACATCGGCGCCGTTGTTGAAATAGACCATGTTCTCCTGTAGAGCGATTTCCCATGTGCCGTGTAAAAGATTGCGAATCCTGAAGCCGATGGTCACTTCGTTGGTGGGTTTGGAAAATTCTTCAAAGTCCCTGGCGATCGGCGACATCCTGAGATTTTGGACGACGACGGACACCCGGCTGTTTAAATCGTACGCCATTCCGACCAGCAATCCGAATTGCGTCTTTCGTGTGTCGCTGCCGGTTAATTCGTTATTCTCCGCATAAGATGCGCTGGTTCCCAAAAACAGCAGACAGCCGGTTTTTGCGATGCGCTTCGTCAGGAGAGCCGAGACCGCATAACCGGGTTCTCCCGAACCGAGCAGTTGGTCCGCGTCTCCCGTCGGAAGCGTGACCGCGCTCCCCAGGACGATGCACGGCATGAAGCGGGAGCCTTGCGTCAGCGTCCACGAGGCGAACAGCGACACATCCGACAAGCCCCATTGGTCGCCCTCCCAGCGGGCGTCTTGACCCGCGCGGCTGCGCAGTTCAACGATACTCCGATTGCGTGGAAAACCCTCCCGACGGCTGTTGCCGAGGGCGAAGGTATTGTGGAAGCCTTCGATGAATTTGTCCGTATGGCCGCCCGTCCGCGCGAGGACAGGCAGCAGGCCGCCGATTTCGAGATCATCGGTCGCCATGTGGGACACTCTCGCCGCCAACTGCAGCCATTCGCAGTCCACGATGTATCGGTCTTTTTGATAATTCCAGGTGTTCGCCCAGGCCAGTGACGACTGCAGGACCCAGCTTCCTTCGGGAGCGTAGGAGGGGATGGCGATATAGCCGCCGGGCCGGAAGACATTCCCGATCGCCAACGAAGGCGCGTTCATCGGCCCCGCGACGGCGTTGCCATCCGATATATGTTCTTCCGCGCAGCGGCCTTGCATCGGCTGACAGGCCATGACAGCCAGGCCCAGCCAGACGCCGCGGCGGGCGGCCGCCCTTGCGAAACGCCGCATGTTTGACGGTGGCAGGTTATTGAACAGTGTCGCAACCACCACGCCCGAGCATTTATAATTGACCGTATGTCGCATGGTTTAGTCCGCTTGCCGCTCAGACTAGCATACTTCCTCATCGTCCGGATTTTCAAAATTCATGCGACGAGTAATGCTTCGGTGACGCAGTGCGATGGAAAGGTAGGGCGCTCTCGCCGAGAACGTCGTCTTCGATCTACACACAACCGCTCGTCTGCTCTCGTGCCGCTTCCGGCGGCCTCGGCGAGGCCGCCCTACCAGCCCCCTCATCACTGACCCTTATACAGCGACAATTTGCAACTGCGCCCGCCACGCGCAGCGGGCGGCGAGCGGGCAGCGGGCGCAGGCCGGAACGCGCGGATGGCAGATGGTTTGTCCCAGCGCGACCAGCAGCGGATTCCATTCCGCCCAATAGCGTTTGGGGAGCAGCGCGCGCAGGGCGCGTTCGCTCTCGGCCGGAGTCCTGGTCCGAATCAAACCCAGGCGGTTGGAAATGCGGTGTACATGCACATCCACGCAGAGTCCTTCGCCGCCAAAGGCGTCCGTCACCACCAGGTTGGCCGTCTTGCGTCCCACGCCCGGCAACCGCACCAGTTCCTCGATCGTTCGCGGTATGCGCCCTCCAAATTCCCGCGCCACCACTTCCGGTAACGCATGCAGATGGCGGGCCTTGGTGCGATAGAAGCCGACGGGATAAATCAACTGCTCCAGGGCGGAGACCGGCACGGCGCGCAGGGCCTCCAGCGTACGCACCTTTGCGAACAAACGCGCGCAAACGGCGGAAGTGGTCGTATCCTTGGTGCGGGCGCTCAGGATCGTCGCCACCAGCACACTAAAGGGGTCACGGGTGCGCACCCGCTGAAAATCCGCCACCGGACTGGACTCGGCGGCATAATGCCTTCGCAACGCCCGCACCACGGCGGAGATGTTTGGAGCTGCGTTGTCTGTCATGACAGGGATGGAGAGGGTTCAGGGTTCAGGGTTCAGGCAATTAAGCAGACAGGAATTATAAGTTGCCTGAAAACCGTTGGGAGCAATTACTCATGTTCGTCTGCGTGTTTATGTTGGTGTTGGTCTTCGCCGCGCTTTGCGCGGTGGCGTGCCTGTCGCGTAGCAGTTACGGCGACGTGGTCTTGGCAGACACTGCCACCTGCTGCTACTCCGCAAAGTAGCGCTTCGCTACGTAGCACGAGCGAAGGCGGGCGGCTACATCCGTCTCACGCTCCGCCCCTTACGGGCCCGGGTCGGCGATACGACCGCAACCATGAAAACCAAATTGTTGCTTTCCTTTAGTCTAACAGCCTTCAGCCTATCCACCTGATCCGATCAAGCCCAGCGTCTTGAGCGTCGCGGCGAGTTTTTGGCGCAGGCTGGCGCTGATCTCGCAGAGCGGCAGACGGTAGACCTCCTCGATCTGGCCCGCCATCGCCAGGGCGGCCTTGATCGGGATCGGATTGGTGTCGATAAAGAGATCTTCAAAAAGACGGTTCCAATGCCGGTGCAAGGCCTGCGCCTCGGACCAACGACCCGCCAGCGCGGCATGCGCCATCTCCGCCACCGGGCCCGGTATGATGTTGGAGGCGACGCTCACCACACCGGCGGCTCCGACGGCCATCATGGGCAGCGTCAGCCCGTCGTCGCCGCACAAGACGGGAATCGAGCAAACATCCAGAATCTGGCTGACGCGCGCGACCGAACCGCCGGCCTCCTTGATCGCCGCGATCTTCGGATGTTTGGAAAGGCGCGCCACTGTCGCGACATCGATTTCACGGCCCGTCCGGCCGGGAACGTTATAGAGCACCACCGGCAGGCCCAGATCGGCCACGGCGCTGAAGTGGCGGTACAGCCCCTCCTGGTTGGGCTTGTTGTAGTACGGCGTCACCTGCAATGTGGCATCGGCGCCGACCGCCATGGCGTGTCTGGTGAGTTCGATCGCTTCGCTCGTCGAGTTGGCGCCCGTGCCGGCGATGACCGGTATGCGGCCGCGGCAGACCTCGACCGTCGTGGCGATCACCTTCTCGTGTTCGGCCACGTCGAGCGTCGGCGATTCGCCGGTCGTCCCGACCGGCACGACGCCGTCAATCCCGGCGGCGATCTGCCGTTCGAGCAGTTCGCGCAGCCGTTCGTAATCCACGCCGCCGTCCCGCCCGAAGGGCGTGACGATGGCCGTATATGCTCCCTTAAACATGCTCCACCCCCTGACCGCTATCGCTGCCATCCGATTCGTAACGCACAACATCTTCCCAGGTCTCGCGCCGGCGCACCAGTACGTGACTGGCGCCGTCCACCAGCACCTCGGCCGGACGGCGGCGGCTGTTGTAATTCGAGGACATGGCGTAGCCGTAGGCCCCCGCGCTCATGACCGCCAGCAGACCGCCCTCGCCCACGTCCGGCAGGTCGCGGTCCTGCGCCAGGAAATCGCCCGACTCGCAGATTGGCCCGACCAGGTCGCCATGCAGCACGCCGGACGCGGCGCGCACCGCGCGCACCTCGTGATGGGCGCGATAAAGCGAGGGCCGGATCAGGTCGTTCATGGCGGCGTCCACAATCACGAATTGCTTGTCGTAACTGGCCTTGACGTACTGGACGCGGCAAACAAGTATGCCGCCGTTGCCCACCAGGCTGCGCCCGGGCTCGACCACCAGTTTGAGTCCCAGGCGCGCCACACGCGGCAACACCACGGACGCAAACGTCTCGGCCGAGAGCGCCTTCTCCCCGTTTCGATAGGAGATGCCCAAGCCGCCGCCGATGTCCAGATAGCGAAAGGCCGGGTGGCGCGTCCGCAACCTGCCGCAAAGCGCCGCCACCTTGTCGAGCGCCTCGCCGTAAGGCCTGGCGTCGAGCAACTGCGAGCCGATGTGCAGATGCAGGCCGACGATTTCAAGATTCGGCAAGGCGGCCGCCATTGCATAGGCCTGTTCGGCGCGTTCCAAATCCAGACCGAACTTGTTCTCGCGCTTGCCGGTGCTGATATAGGTGTGGGTGTGGGGATCCACGTCCGGATTGATCCGGAAGGCGATTCGGCCTGTCCGCCCGGTGCGAACGGCGCAGTCGGAAATCCGCCGCGCCTCGGACTCGGACTCGACGGTGAAAAACAGAATGCCCTCGTGCAGCGCGGCCTCGATCTCCTCCTGCGTCTTGCCGACGCCCGCGAAGACGATTTTTTCCGGGTCGGCGCCGGCCCTGATGGCCCGGAACAGTTCTCCGCCGGAGACAACGTCCAAACCGGCCCCCTCTTCGAGAAAAGTGCGCAACACGGCGCGATTGGTATTGGCCTTGGCCGAATAGCAGATCAGCGGCTGCGCCGGGGCCAGCGCCCCGGCCAAAGCCCGGTATTGCGCCTGCATATGCCCGCGGCTGTATACGTAAAGCGGCGTTCCGTAACGCGCCGCCAGTTCCTGAACCTGAACGTCCTCGGCATATAAATGTCCGTTGCGTTCCTGAAAAACATCCGTCCCATCGCTCATATTGTCATCCATCCGCTCCCGCATCGGCATACCGTCAGGCCGCGCGCAGAAAAGCCCCGGCCATTCCCCTTGTACAAATACATTCTTTTGAAAATATCAGACCCGCCCGAATCTGTCGAGAGGAGGGCCGGGGATTTTTCAGCGAATCTTGAGCGTGGCCAGGCCGAGCAGGGCGCAGAGGATCGAGAGAATCCAGAAGCGGATCGTCACCTGGGTCTCGCTCCATTTACGCAGCTCGAAGTGGTGATGGATCGGCGCCATGGCGAAGATGCGTTTGCCGCGCAGTTTGAAGGAGGCCACCTGCAAAATCACGCTGACCGCCTCCATCACAAACACGCCGCCCACCAGCACGAGCGCCAGTTCCTGCTTGATCAGGATCGCCACCATCGCGATCGCGCCGCCCAAGGCCAGGCTGCCGGTGTCACCCATGAACACCTGCGCGGGATGACAGTTGTACCAGAGAAAACCCAGACTGCCGCCGAGCAGACAGGCGCAGAAGACCACCAGTTCGCCGCTGCCCGGCACGTAGGGCACCAGCAGGTATTTGGAGAGCGTCAGGTTGCCCGCCACATAGGCCATGATCAGATAGGTGGTCGCGACCGACCCGGTGCAGCCGATCGCCAGGCCATCCAGACCGTCGGTCAGATTCACCGCATTGGTGGCGCCGACCAGGATCAGAGTCACGAACAGGCCCGTCAGGACGATGCCCATATCGGCCACCACCGGCGCCTTGCAAAAAGGCGCCATCAACTCGCGGGCATGCGCGCTGGTCGCGGGATGAAACAGCAGCACAGCGGTCACGACCAGCCCCCAGACGACTTCGATCCAGAACTTCGTCCGCGCCCGCACGCCGCGCGAGTTATGGCCCAGCAGTTTGGCGCGGTCGTCAAAAAAGCCGATCATGCCCATCACCAGCATGGTTGTCAGCGTCAGCGCTATGAAAATATTGGACGGCACGCTCCAGAGCAGCGTCGAGACCACCACCGAGAAGACGATCAGGATGCCGCCCATCGTAGGCGTGCCCTGCTTCCCGGAATGCGCCGGCGCGGGGGCGCCGGTCGCGCCGGCGCGCACGACCTGTCCGACCTTGAGCCGCCGCAGCGTGCGAATCACGAACGGCGCGAGCAGCAGACAGATCAGGAAGGCCGTGGCCGCGCCCAACGCCGCGCGAAAAGTGATGTAGCGAAAAAGCCGCATCCAGGGCGTCGTTTCGCTCAGAGTGTGAAGGTAGTAGAACATGGGGAGGGTGTTCAGTGTTCAGTGTCCGGGTGGCAGAATTACGAATGAGGAATTCAGGAGACAGGAGTCAGAATTCAGAATGGAATCAAATGCAATTAACGGTAAAGTCTCAAAATCTTCCTTTGTTTTTTCGCGTGTTTCGTAGTTTAATCTTTTTCTTATTCCGTTGCCCCGTGTTGTTTCAGGAGCTCGACCATCTCCAGATGGCCATTGCCAGCAGCCTCCATCAGAGGCGTGCTACCTCGCTTGTTCTTAACATCCACGTCCGCACCCTTGGCTGCCAGAAACGCAACCATCTCAAGATGTCCCTTGTCCACCGCAAAACTCAGAGGCGTAAGTCCTTTTCTGTCCTCTGCCTTCACATCCGCACCGGCGTCCACCAGAAGTTTAACAACGTCCAGATTGCGATTGTGCGCAGCCGCCATCAATGGCGTTCTACTGTCCTTGTCCCTTGCCCTCACATCCGCTCCGGCGCCCACCAGGTATCTAACTACATCCAGATCTCCGTTAAGCGCAGCAACCATCAACGGGGTCACACTGTCCTTGTCCCTCGCCTTCACGTCCGCACCAGCGGCCACCAAGAATTTAAGCATGGCAAGATTGCGATTGTTCGCAGCCGTTATCAATGGCGTACTACCGTTCTTGTCCCATGCCTTCAAGTCCGCACCATTTTGTAAATGCCAGTGAATGTCGGCGAGATCGCCTTTTTCTACAGCTTCATGTATAGTTGCATACTTCTTCATCTGGCGCCTTTCGTTACGATGGGGTTACTTTGCGCCCTTCTTCCATTCCTTGCGCCATTCCCACGCCGAGCCCGAAACGGCTTCAACCCAAAACCTCAACTTCGCTACTCTGCTTCCTTTTTCAGTTTCTTGCCGGTTCGGCGTCTTTCTTGGCGTATTACCGGTATCACCACGCTACCCCAGTCCGGCCAAGTTCTCGGTTCAGGCTTCGGCCTTAGTCCAGTATGAACCACTCCGTACCCAGCGGTAATTCACCTTCCACGATTTCCAGTATTCTGCTAACACCACTCCTAACCCGGCATAGCCGGAACCAAAACGTTTCAAATGATTACCATCTTGCGATTGATTCAAGCCGTAAGGGACTAAAGCACGGAGCGGGAGTTATGTCGCATGAAGGCGTTTGAAATCCTCTCATTGTTGAACTTTCATGCCTTCTGTTGATCGAAATAGCGCACCAACTTGTCGTACTTTGCAACAAGTTTGCCATTTTCTTCTCTTTCCCAGCGCGCGAGTGACTCCGTGGCAAACTGCACCGCCTTCAATCGCGCCTCTTCAAAAACGGGACCACCATAATGTGCGCGATACGTATCACCCAAATAGTCAACGATCAATTGACCATCTGTATCTTTGGCAATGAGACCGGCTGCGATTTCGGCATGCTTACGGTTGTCCTTGTTGACACTGTTCGCGTGGTGTCTGAAATACTCCAACACCTTGCCGCCAACTACAATTCGCGGATAATTTGCCATATCGTTTTCGAGTTCATATGCCTTTGCAACAGCACATCCGTATATTTCATTCTCGCGAGCCTCGACTGCCCACGCTATGTCAATACCCCCTCTGAGTGGCCTACCATTGGCAAGTCCAAGAAGACAGAGAGTGCCGACCGAAGCAAGTAGCAAGAAGGCATTCTTCAGGTGGGTTGATTGCGGGTCATCGTCTACCTCGGCAAAGTACACAAAACCATCTGACCAGCATTGATACTTCAGCAGGGCTGGTAAAACAATCTGACGCGTGTTGGATTGCAAGAGCTTGTTGTAGTTATCGACAATGTTGCGACACATGTCCTGCAAACCGATTGCAACGCCAACGGAATCACGAGCATTGCTCATAAATCGAGACCGCTCGTCCTCCGTGGCAAACTGCGGCATGCGAGATTGATTGATGAAGAGGTCTCGCTGTCCTAGCAAGTCTACGAATCCAACAATATAGTCGCGAAGAGAAGCGCACTGGTTGGTTGGTTTCATTCGCCTCGAAGTTTTGCGTTCCAAGCGATGACTTGCTCTTCAAGTTCAACCACCGCGCTAACCCTCAACTTGCCCCGCCGGACAACCACTAGTGGCACGGCGTGTTGTTGGGCATCATTTCTGTCTCTGCACAATGTCACCTTCATCCGTTCACCGCCTTCTGACCTCCGCCCCCGCGGAACGCGGACAGTACGTCATCGAGTTTCATGCCATGGGAAACTTTTAACAACACGGCATCGCCCGGACGGGCGCGTTCAGCGAGGGCTTGGGCAGCGGTGTTGGTGGTGCAGTCTAGCATAGGGAGGCGCGCACCGGAGAAGCGGTCGCACTCGGCCAGCCGCGCGGGCAGAGAACCGCGCGCGATCAATCCGGTCCAAGGACTCGCTGCCGCCTGGCGTCCGAACGCGGCCTGCGGGGTGTCCGCCTTCGCACCAACCCTATAATCAAGCATTAGCGCATCCCTTTCAAAGTCCGTTGCAACCAGCCGACCATGTCCACGGTCTGTTTTCAGAGTCCGCTGGACCCGTTCAATCTGCACACTCACGCCATGCAAGCCCCATTACTTCGTTCGCGACAATGGAAAATCAGACTATCGCCAGTTGATATATGGCAGGACGATAACAAGGAGAATGCGATAGTCTTTCATCCCTGTTCCTTCACATGCTCCAGAACCCACGCACGCAGCGATTCAATTTGATCCCTAATCTTTGGTTTGTCCAAATCATCGCACTCATCATCGGGTGCGGCGTCATAGCGAAACTCCACCGCATAGGGCGTGAGATCGACTAGGGGCTCGACCACATCCGGCAACTGTATCCCATGGTCGCCGGCCAGGTCGGCTAGTTCCGCCAGACGGTGTGTGCGGCCATACTCGATGCCGTGTATGACCAAGACGGCCTTGATCAGTTTCTCCGTGGCTTGCTGCGCGTGAAACCCGAACACCTCGATCGGCGCGGCATCGTCGGCAACGAGTTTGTCGAGCATGTAACGGTCTTGATCCGCTTTCCGCAACAGCAGCAGGAAGAGACTATTCCGCGGCATGTAACACCTTGCCCTCCCGTGCGGCACGATGGATGACCGTACCGGGAATTCCAGACCACTCATCGAACACCTTGCGGCTGAAGACCAGCACATCGGCGGGAATACGAAGCGGACGAAGCACCCGTGCCAGTCGCGCCATTTCCTGGCGCCGCGACTTGACTTCCGGTTCAACGACCAGGAAGTCCACATCGCTGTCCGGCCGCGCATCGCCGCGAGCACGCGACCCGAACAGGATAATGCTGGCACGCGGAGCGGTCCGCTTGAGCAGGTCAACGGCTTTGTTTATTTCATCCGCAAGCACTGTATGCCTCTTCTCCTGGCGTCATTTGCGAGTTTCTGTTCAATTCAACTCCTGATCTCGTTGATTGCCAGATCGAATGTCGCAAGTATGCCATATGTCGTCAACTCTTTACCGATTAATCTTCTCCGTTCTTCACTGTTCACTGTTTACTGTTCACTCTTCGCTTTCTGGAACTCGACCAGCACTTCTTCCAGTTTCATGCCACGGGAGGCTTTTAGCAAGACCGCATCGCCCGGACGGACGCGACCGGCGAGGACCTGGGCGGCCTCGGCGTGGTCGGCACACTCTAGCACAGGGAAGCGCGCGCCGGCAGCGCGGGCGCCCGCGGCCAGCCGCGCGGCCAGCGGACCCAGCGCGATCAGTCCGGCCCAGTGCCCCGCCGCCGTCTGGCGGCCGATCTCTTCATGCATGGCTTCCGCCTGCACGCCAAGTTCCAGCATGTCGCCCAGCACCAGCCAGCGGCCGCCCGCCACGGCTGTTTCGGCATAGGTGCGCAGCGCGGCGCCCAAGCTGAGCGGATTGGAGTTATAGGCGTCGTTGATCACCGTCACGCCGCCCACATCGAGCTGCTCCCAGCGCATGTGCGGCGCCACAAAAGCCGCCAGGCCGGCTGCGATTTGCGTCCACGCCAGGCCC
Source organism: bacterium (assembly GCA_025360745.1). GTDB lineage: Bacteria > Verrucomicrobiota > Kiritimatiellia > CAIKKV01 > CAIYGI01 > CAIYGI01. The sequence goes on along the minus strand of JANYBP010000011.1, from coordinate 60,634 downwards.
TGTCCGCGGGCAGCGGCAATCGCCAGCAGGGTATTGGTCACATGATGATCGCCCGGCAGCGGTGCATGGAAGGCGAAGCGTTCGCCGCTGGCCGTTTCGCAGACGCTGGCCGGTTCGCCGGGCCGCACAGGCGGCGCGCCCACATAATGGGCCGTCCGATCGCGGCGGGAAATTGTCACTACACGCCCGCTCGCGGAGCGGGCCAGCATGGCGGCCCACTCGCCGTCGCTGTCGAGAACCGCCGCGCCGCGGCCGCTCAGCGTTTCGAACAGCAGCGCCTTCTCGCGGGCGATCGCATCCATATTTTTAAAAAACTCGCTATGCACCGGGGCGATGGTCGAGATCACGGCCCAGTCGGGACGCAGCAGCGCGGCCAGCGGCGCCATCTCGCCGGGGTGGCTGATGCCCACCTCCAGCACGGCGGCGCGATCGGTGGATTCCACGGCCAGCAGACTGAGCGGCAGGCCGAGCTCGTTATTCCAGTTGCCGCGGCTGCGGGCGGTGGGACCGGCCGCGGCGAGCATGGCGGCGAGCAGTTCCTTGACGGTGGTCTTGCCGACGCTGCCGGTGACGCCGGTCACCACAGCGCCGGTCAGCGTCAGGCGGTGCCCGGCGGCGATGCGGCCCAGCGCGGCCAGCGGATCGTCCACCACCAGCAGCGGACCCGGCCAAGGCTCGGGCAGCCGGGCATCGCGCGCGACGATGGCGCCAGCGGCGCCCAGCGCAAAGGCCTGGCCAAGAAAAGCATGCCCATCGGTGCGTGCGCCGCGCAAAGCGACAAACAAGGCGCCCGGCTGGATGGCACGGGTGTCGTGAGTGACCCCGTTCAGCCGACGCGCGGGCGGTGCCCGGCGCCATGTGCCGCCGCTCCAGGCGGCCAGAATTTCCGGGGTCCATAACGGCATGACATTACCCCGGTTCCTGGAGCGCGCGGCGCGCTTCTTCGCGGTCGTCGAAGGGCACGATCGTGTTGGCGAATTCCTGCGTCGTTTCGTGTCCCTTGCCGGCGATCAACACGCAGTCGCCGGCACGCGCCAGCGCCAGCGCGCGACGGATGGCCCTGGCGCGGTCGGGCTCGATTTCGCACGATCCACCTTCGCCATAACCGGCGCGAATCGCCGCAATGATCGCCAGCGGATCTTCCTTGCGTGGATTGTCCGATGTCAGCACGACATGGTCGGCCAATTGCCGGGCCACGGCGCCCATCAGGACGCGCTTGACGGTGTCGCGATTGCCGCCGCAGCCGAAGACCAGGATCATGCGGCCGGGCTGCCCGCCGCGCAATTCGTTCAATGTCGTCAAGGCCTTGTTCAAGGCGTCGTCGGTGTGCGCGTAGTCCACAAAAATGTGCAGTCCGCGCCGGTTGGAAATCGGCTCCATGCGGCCCGGCACCGCCGCCACCGCGCCCAGCGCCCGCGCGACAAGCTCCGGCGCAATCCCGAGCGCGGTGGCCGCGGCGAAGGCGCCGAGCGCGTTATGCACGTTGAAGCGGCCCAGCAGGCGCAAAGCGATCGGGTAGCGGCCGGCGGGGGTCGCGATAATGAAACGACTGCCGGAGGGTGCCAGCGCAATCTCCAGCGCGCGCACCTGCGCCGCTGGGTCGGCGATGCCGCAGGTTACAACCCTGGCGGCCAGCGGCAGCGCGGCCAGGCGCGCGCCGTAGGGGTCGTCCGAGTTGATCACGGCCACGGCCTGACGGGCGCCGTGCCCGAGTTCCGTAAAGAGGCGGCACTTGGCGTCGAAGTAGGACTCCATGCTGGAATGGTAGTCCAGATGATCGCGCGTCAGATTGGTGAAGAGCGCGGCATCGAACTCGATGCCCCGCACGCGACCCTGGTCGAGGGCGTGCGACGACGCTTCCATAACCACACTGCGGCAGCCGGCCTGCAGCATCTGGTCGAAGAGCGCCTGCAGGTCCGCAGATTCCGGCGTGGTGCGTTGCGCCGGGATCACGCGCGCGCCGATTTCGTACTGCACGGTGCCGATCAGCCCCGGCGCCCAGCCCGCATCGGCGAGAATGCGGCGCAGCAGAAATGCCGAGGTGGTCTTGCCGTTGGTGCCGGTGATGCCCAGCACGCGCAGCCTGGCGGCGGGGAAGCGATGAAAAGCGGCGGCGGCCTCGGCCAGCGCCTGGCGCACGTCGCGCACATGGATGCAGGTCAAATCGTGCCGGGGGCAGGCCGGATGCGTCGAAAGGATGGCGGCCGCGCCGCGCTCGACGGCGTCGGCGACATAGGCCCAGCCATCGTCGCGGGCGCCGGGCATGGCGACGAAAAGATAGCCGCGGCGCACCTGCCGGGAATCGTAGGCGATGCCGACGATCTCGGCGCCGAGCGAACCCTTGACCGCGATAACCCCGGTCAGCGCGCGTACGATAACGTCAAGTTTCATCGTGAGTCTCTCAAGGCCGTCCCGCCATGACCAAGGGCGGCGGCGACTTCGGCACATCGAGATAGCGCATGGCCTGTTCGGCGATTTCGGAAAAAGCCGGGGCGGCGACCATGCCGCCCGTGTGCAGGGGTTGCGGATTGTCCACCACCACAATCAGTCCGATTTCCGGCTTGTCCGCCGGCAGGAAACCCACAAAGGATGACATGTAGTCGGTTTCCGAATAGTTTCCGCCGATCACCTTCTGCCCGGTGCCGGTTTTACCGGCGACACGATAGCCCGGCACCGCCGCCCGCAAACCGGTCCCGCCCGGCTCGGTCACGCGGACCAGCATTTCGCGCATCATGACCGCGGTCGCCGCTTTGATCGGATTGGCGAGCACGCAGGGACGATTCTCCCGCCGAACTTTATTGCCGTCATCCGCGGTGACATTGCGGACAACGTAGGGTTTCATGTAAGCGCCGCCGTTCGCGATGCAGCAAATCAGTCCGAGCATCTGCAGCGAAGTGACCGCCACTCCCTGCCCCATGGCGATGCGGCTGGAACTGATCGAACTCCATTCGGCCAGCGGATGCACGATGCCGCCCTCCTCGCCGGGCAGGTCTATGCCCAGGCGATGTCCGAAATGTAAGGCCTTCAGATAGGCCGCCAGTTGCGCATTGCCAAGCACGATGGCGATCTTGGCCGCGCCGATGTTGCTGGACTTCTGCAGCACATCGGCCACGCTCAGCACCCCGTAGGAGTGCGTATCGCGCAGGACTTTGCCCTGGTACCACCAGCGGCCGTTCTCGCAGTCGACGGGGGTCTCCGGAGTAACCACGCCCTGGTCGAGCGCCGCGACAATGGTCGCGACTTTGAAGGTCGAACCGGGTTCGTAGATGTTGGCGATCGCGCGGTTCATGCGCTGCAGGTCGGTGCTGGCGCGGAAATTGTTGGGGTCGTAGTTGGGACGGCAGGCCATGGCCAGGATCTCGCCGGTTTTGACCCGCTCGACGATGGCCCAGGCGGCGTCGGGATGGTGCCGTTCCATGACCGTGTCGAGCGCGCGCTCGACCATGAACTGCAACTGCTGGTCGATCGTCAGCGCGACATCGGCGCCGTTGGTGGCGGCCGTTTCGGCGATGCGGCGGTCGGTCAGTTCGTGCCGGCGGCCGTCGCGAAAGCCGACGATCTCCCCGGGTTTGCCGCGTAGCAGACTTTCCAGCGACTGTTCCAGTCCGGCGCTGCCGACGCCCTCGGCGTTGACGTATCCGAGCACATGGCAAAGCGTCGCGCCCTGCGGGTAGCGGCGCACGACGACCGGGGTTGTGAAAACGCCGGGCAGTTTTAACGACGCCAGTTGCGCGGCCACATTCGTCGTGACCTGCTGGGCCACGCGCTCGAAGCGGCGGTCGGGAAGCCGCAGCCGCTTTTCCAGCGCAAGCGCGTCCAGTTCCGGCAGAATCCTCGCCAGTTCACGCGCCACCTGCGGCACGCGGTTGGTAAGCTGGATCAATTTTGGGTCGGCGCATACGTCCACGCAGGGCCAGTCAATGGCCACGATCATACTGGGCGTGCTGTTGTCCACGATCATGCCGCGGTGGACGCGGATGGGTTCGTGGAGAATCCGGTCCTGAACGACATTCTCGCGCTGCTCCGGTTTACCCCAGAGATGCAGGTGCACAAGCTGGACGACGAGTCCGGTCAGAGCCAGTCCCAGGGCGGCCGTGACCAGCAGCAGCCGAACGCGCCTGCCGGTTTCAGTCATGGGCCATGACCACACCCGTCCGCAGGTGGGACGACGGGGTCTCGACGGAACGCGGCGTGCGCGACGCGAGCGCGCCCCGCGCCTCGCCGCCCAAACGCACCACCTGGTCGGCCGCCGGCCAGCTCATCACGAGGCCGTGCGTTTTCAGCGCCGCCTCCACGCTGCCGGTGGCGGAAAGCCTCGCCCACTCGCCGCGGTTGCGGCTCAGATCCTCACGCAAGCGCGTGCCTTCCGCCTCGAAGCGCTTGATTTCACGGCCCAGCGTGTCGCACTTGGTCTCGATCCCGACATAGCCCAGCCCCACCGCGACCAGAGCCACGATCAGCGCCACCACCGATGCGGGCACGGAGCCCGCGCGCGATTCGACATGTCGACGGTTGCGTGCCATAATTTTTCACTCCTTGCGCGCCGCCACGCGTAACTTGGCGGACCGTGCGCGCGGGTTATCCGCCACCTCGGTCGCGCCAGCCATCACGGGCTTCCGCGTCAATAACGTCACCACAGGCTTTTCGCCGATCCAACTTTCGCCGCCCGCTTCCAAGGCTTCCCATCGCCCCAGATGGCGCCGGAAGCAGACTTTGACCCGCCGGTCTTCCAGACTGTGGAAGCTGATCACCGCCAGCCGGCCGCCCGGCCGCAACAGCGTCAAGGCCGCCTCCAGTCCCCGATCGATGGCGTCAAGTTCCCCGTTCACCACAATCCGCAGGGCTTGAAAGACCTGCGTGGCCGGATCGATCCGGCCGCGCCGCCCGCCTTTGGCGCGCGCCACCACGGCCGCCAGATCCGCCGTCCGCGTCAACGGCGCCGCCGCGCGGGCCGCGACGATCGCGCGGGCGATCCGCCGCGCCGCCGGCTCCTCGCCGTAAAGCGCAAACCACTCCGCCAGTTCCCGCTCCGGCGCGCGGTTCACCAGTTCCGCCGCCGTCGGTCCGCCGCTCGCATCCATGCGCATATCCAGCGGACCGTCGGCGCGGAAACTGAACCCCCGTTCCGGCGTGTCCAGTTGATCCGAGGACACCCCCAGATCCAGCAATACGCCATCCAACGCCTCAAACCCGTTGGCCGCCGCGTGCGCGGCCAGATCGCCGTAGTTGCCATGCACAAACACGCAGGCGGTCCCGTACGGCCGCAACCGCCCGCGCGCCCGTTCCAGCGCCTCCGCGTCGCGGTCGATCACCAGCAAGCGGCCCGCCGGACCGATCCGCTCCGCCAGCAGCGCTGCGTGCCCGCCGCTCCCGGCCGTCCCGTCGGCGAAGATACCGCCCGGACGCGGGTCCAGCCCGGCCACGACTTCAGCGGCTAGAACGGATTGGTGCATGGTCGCGCAAACGAATCGCATGGCCCGGCCCGCGGTCGAGAAAGGCGCCGCTTAAACGCAGACCCGCGTGTCCCACATACTGGTACCCCGCGGAGCCGCGCGGCCGCCAGCCAAACCACAGCCAGCGCAACCAGCCATGCCGCAATACGCCGCCCGACAGCGCCTGATTCACTTCCATGAATTTTCCCGTTTGCATGCTCGTCACCATCGACAACGCCGCCACTACAAGCCGATGTGCTGCGCGACATCCGCGATATCGACATCGCTGCGCCGCTCGGCCGCGCTCCACAACGCCGGACTCCACAATTCGAAATACTGCAGCGCCCCAACCAGCTTGACCTCGCCGTCGATCTTGGCGTAGGCCAGCAATTCATCGTTGACCCGGATGCGCCCCTGCGTATCCCAGGTCGCCATCTGCGACTGCGAACCCAGCGCCCGCGCCAGCGCCCGCACCCGCGGATCGGCGATCGACTGCTGGCGCAGTTTGTCCAGCTTGAGAATCATCTCCCGCGCCGGATAAACCGTCAGATAGGGCTCGCCCAAACCCCGCAAAACATAGACACTGTTCGGCTGACCCACGCAATCCCGCCACTCCGACGGGATCGTGAGCCGCCGCTTGGGGTCCAACATATGCGTGAACACACTGGCGAAGATGCCTTGCGCCATCCCTTCACCCGCAATCGCTTGACCTTGCTGTGTCACTCTGTTGAACCCCCGTACTACACTTCGTGACACTATTCAACACTTCGCCCCACCATCGGTCAAATAATATCGAGGGAAATTGTAGGGTTTTTTTGGAGGCCGGAAGAAGGTGGCAGGTGGCAGGCGAACTTCGAACAGTCAACATCGAACGCTCAACGCTCAACGTTAAAAGAGACGGGGAAGCCGGCAACTGTTCAACTTCAATTCCCTTCGTGGTCTTCACGCTCTTGGTGGTGAAAAATCAGGTTCGCCCGATTCGCAAACCGCCACCGTGGTGGCCCGGAAATTATTTTCTATGCTTCCAGTAGTCCGGGTGCCGATGGAGATGCATCGCTGCGAGGATAAAGATACCGTCGCTTTCGATGCTATAGAGCACGCCGTACGGAAATCGGCTTGTAAAACAGCGGCGGATGTCATCCTCCAGCATCGGCCACATTTCGGGGTAGGCCAGGATGTTTCGAATCGTTTCGTGGACTTCTATCGCAAAGCCCTCGCCGAGTCCGGTCTCGCATCCCTCGTAGTAATCGATCGCTTCGTGAAACTCTGTTGCTGCTTCGGGATGGAATGACCAATTCATCGCGCGAAACGTTGCTTGACCTTGGCAAACACCTGGTCGCCAGGAACAGATTTAACACGGCCGGAACGCAGGTCCGCGAGTCTACGCCGGGCGATCATGGCCCATGCTCCATCGATTTCAGCGTCCGGCGGATTGAGGGTGCGAAGCAGACAATCCACAACAATCACCCGTTCTTCCACGGGCAAAGTTGCGGCGTCTTGAATAATATCTTTAGTCCCATGCATAAGCCAAACCGCCGTCGGAATGTTTTTTTCCAACTCCGATGTTTACATCGGTCATAGAGAAAGTATGGCATGGCCGGCGGCGGCGGGTCAAGAGCGCAAGGAGAAATCCCAAATCCTCGCCTAACGTCGTTCCGGCATTCCATCCATAGGCATTTCGCCTTGCGCCCACGCGGCGGCGGAGGCCTGCCGCCCTTCCACCTTCCACCGGACGCGCTCGCCTTACTTCACCACCGCGCCGGGGGGCAGGTCGCCGTCCACGGTCACGATGCGCATGGTACCGCCGCTGGTGGCGGCGAGCAGCATGCCTTGAGATTCCAGGCCGCGGATTTTGGCGGGTTTGAGGTTGACCACCACCACGACAGTCTTGCCGATCAGCGTCTCGGGGGCGTAGTGCTGCGAGATGCCGGCCACGATTTGCCGTGTCGCGCCGCCGATGTCCACCGTCAGGCGCAATAGTTTGTCCGCCGCCGGCACTTTTTCCGCCGTCAGGATGCGCGCCGTGCGCAGTTGCACCTTCATGAAGTCGGCATACTCGATCGGCGCGACACCCTCGGGAAGCGGCGTCGCGTCCTTTTTCAAAACCGGCGCCGCCGCGGCCACCGGCGCGGTCTTGGCTTGAAGCTCCGGCGCCGCGGCCGCGCTGCGGATGCGCGGGAAAAGCGCTTGCACGGCGCCCACTGTGACGCCCGGCGTCAACCGCCCCCACTCTTTCAGGCCGGCCATATCCGGCGCAATGTGCGCCATCCCCAGGGCGGCGCGCAGTTCGGCCATCTTGCCGGGCATCACGGGAAAAAGCAGCGCGCTCACGATGCGCAGGGTCTCGGCGGCCGTGTAGAGCACCGTGCCGAGCGCCGCCATGTCGCCGCCGGCCTTGGCCAGCGCCCAGGGCTTGCGTCCGTCTATATAGCGATTAGCCTCGCGCAACACACCGCCCACCGCCGCCAGACCCAGATCGAGGCGCATGCCGGCGATGGCGCCGCGCATCGTTTCGGCCGCGGCCAGGGTCGTGTCGCGCAGGCGTATCTCCTCCGGCCCCAGCGCGCCGGCGGCCGGCAGTTTTCCGCCGCAGGAGGCGCCGATCAGATGCAACACGCGGCTCAGCACGTTGCCAAGGTCGTTGGCCAGGTCCGTGTTGTAGCGGCGGACAAAGGCCTCTTCGGTGAATCCCGCATCCTGCCCCAGCACCATCTCGGCCATCAGGAAGTAGCGGAAGGCGTCCACACCATAGCGTTCGGCCATTTCCATCGGATTGACCACATTGCCGTCGGTCTTGCTCATCTTGTTCTCGCCGACCAGCCACCAGCCGTGCGCGAAGACGGTTTCAGGCAACGGCAGACCCATGGCGTGCAGCATCGTCGGCCAGTACACGGTATGCGTGGTCAGGATGTCCTTGCCGATCAGTTGCAGCGAGGCCGGCCACCAGCGAGCGAAGGCCGCGTCGTCCGCCAGGTAGCCCACCGCGCTGATATAGTTCACCAGCGCGTCGAACCAGACGTAGCAGACATAGTCGGGATCGAAGGGCAGTTCGATGCCCCAGTTCAGGCGGCGCTTGGGACGCGAGATGCAGAGATCGGTCAGCGGCCGGCGCAGGAAGCCCAGCGTTTCGTTGCGGCGCGCCTCGGGCTGAATGAAGGCCGGATGCTCCTGAATGTACTGAATCAGCCACTGCTGGTGGCGGCTCATGCGGAAAAAGTAATTGGCCTCCTGGATGCGTTCCACCGGACGGTGACAATCGGGGCAGGATTGGCCTTCGATATCCTTCTCCGTGAAAAACCGTTCGCAGGGCACGCAGTACCAGCCGTCGTAATCGGCGCGGTAAATTTCGCCGCGCGTGTAGAGGTCCTGCAGTATCTTCTTCACCACGCTGGTGTGGCGTGGCTCGGTCGTGCGGATGAAGTCGTCGTTGGTGATCTCCAGTGTTTTCCACAATTCCTGAAAGCGCACGACGGTGCGGTCGGCCTGTTCCTTGGGCGTCAAACCTTCGCGCGTCGCGGCCTGCTGGACCTTCTGCCCGTGTTCGTCGGTGCCGGTCAGAAAGCGGGTCGGGCCGCCCAGCAGCCGGTGATAGCGCGCCAGCACGTCCGCCAGAATGGTCGTGTAGGCGTGCCCGATATGCGGGCGGTCGTTGACGTAATAAATCGGCGTCGTAACGTAAAATGCCTGGCGGTCCATGTTGTAAGCCTCCGGCGGGGCAATCTACGCCTTTGCCCGCGTCTTGTCACTTGCGTTACATCAAGTCCATCGCATCCACATCCACCGCCACGGCCACGCCGCGCGGCCAGCGGAAGGTGTTCAACAGGGCATTCAGAGGTTTGGTCATACTTTTGGCCAGCGGGGCGCGCAGCAGCATCTGATAGCGATAAAGTCCCTTGGCCCGCGCCAGCGGCGCCGGCGCCGGCGGCGCCACCTGCACATTGGCCGCCAGTCCCGGCCGCAAGGCCGCGGCAAAAGCCTCCGCGGCGGCGCGCACGCGCGCCTCGTCCATACCTCGAAATCCGATGCATACCGCGCGCCCATGCGGGGGGTAGCCCAGTTCCTCGCGCATGGCCGCCTCCTGGTCGCAAAAGCCCTCGTAGTCCATACGCCGCGCGGCCTGCACCGCCGGATGGAAGGGGGCGCAGGTTTGCACGATGACCTCCCCCGGCAGGGCGCCGCGGCCGGCGCGGCCGGCGACCTGGGTCAGCAGTTGGAAGGTGCGTTCGCCGGCGCGGAAGTCCGGCAGGTGCAGGGCCGAGTCGGCGTTCATCACGCCGATCAGCGTGACATTGGGAAAGTCCAGCCCCTTGGCGATCATCTGGGTGCCCACCAGAATGTCCAGCGCGCCGCTCCGGAACTCGTTGAGAATGCGCCGGTGGGCGTCGCGGCCGCGGGTCGTATCGGCGTCCATACGCGCCACGCGGGCCTTGGGCAGCAGCCGCCGCACGGCCGCCTCGATACGCTGGGTGCCGATGCCGGTGAACTTGACCGCCGACGCCTGGCACTCGGGACAGCGTTCGGGGGCGCGGCGCACGGCGCCGCAGATGTGGCAGCGCAGTTCGCCGGCCTCGCGGTGATAGACCAGCGCCACGCTGCATTGCGAGCACTGCGCGACGTAGCCGCAGGCGGGGCAGAGCATGTGCGTCGCGTAGCCGCGGCGGTTGAGAAAGAGCATCGTCTGCTCGGTCTGGATCAGACGGCGCCGCATGGCCTCGAGCAGGTCGCGGGAGAAGATCGAGATCCGGCCTGTCTGCTCGGCCTCGCGGCGCATGTCCACCACGCGCATCGCCGGCATGCGCTTGTCGTCCACCCGCTGCGGCATGCGCAGCAGACGGTATTTGCCCTTTTGGGCGTTCCACCAGGATTCCAGAGCCGGGGTGGCCGAACCGAGCAGAACGGGACAGTGTTCGAAGTGGCCGCGCATGACGGCCACGTCGCGGGCGTGGTAGCGGGGCGACTCGTTCTGCTTGTAGCTGGGCTCGTGTTCCTCGTCCACCACGATCAGCCCCAGACGCCGCACCGGCGCGAAGAGCGCCGAGCGGGCGCCGATGGCGATATGCGCCTGGCCGCTGAGCAGACGGTGCCACTCGTCGTGCCGCTCGCCGTCGCCGAGGTGGCTGTGCAGCACGGCCACTGTGTCGCCGAAGCGCCCCCGGAAGCGTTCGATGGTCTGCGGCGTGAGCGCGATTTCCGGCACCAGCACGATCGCGTCGCGGCCGGCCGCGAGGGTGTGCGCGATGGCCTGCAGATAGACCTCGGTCTTACCGCTGCCGGTGACCCCGAAGAGCAGCAGCACGCGCGCGGCGTCGGCATCAATGGCGCCGCGGACCTCGTCCAAGGCGACCGTCTGCTGCGGATCGAGCTTCAGCGGTTCGGTGCGCAGCAGCGTCTGTCCAAACAACGGATCGCGCCGAACATTGCGCTTGCCGAAGCGCACCCAGCCGCGCGCGGCCAGCGCGCGCAGCACGGCGTCCGAAACACCGGCGGCGAGCAATTCCCGCGCCGACGGCGGCTCCGCGCCGCGCAGCCGTTCCAACGCCGCCGCCTGTTTCGGCGACCTGCGCCGCAGCGCATCCCAGTCATCCCCCCGCGGCCAGCTCTCGGGCTGCGGTTCGATCACACGCTCTTCGCGGAACGCTTCGCCCTTGCTGCGCACGGGGGCCGGCAGCATCGTGCGCAGGGCGTTTTCCAGCGGCGCGCAATAGTAGTCCGCGATCCAGCGCGCCAGCGCCAGCAGCGGCGCGCTCAGATAGGGCCGCTCACCCGTCACGCGCGCCACGGACTTGAGATCGGTACGCTCCGAGCTCTTAAGCACGGAGGTCACCCAGCCCGCCACCTCGCGCGCGCCGAACGGCACGGCCACGCGCACGCCCGGCTGCACGGCGTCGCGCAGCGCATCGGGCACCAGGTAATCGAACTCGCGGTTCAGCGCGAGATCAACGGCGACTCGGACGATCGAAGGCATGTCCGGGAGTATGCCACCGATGACGGCGGGGGGGAAGGAGGCGAGAGGTGATAGGTGGGAGGTGGGAGGTGGGAGCTGTCCCCGCGAGCCGGCGTCCAGCCGGCGTATGTTTCCTGCCGCAAAGCCCCACTTGACCAATAACTTGACTTATGCTTGACTCATCTGGTCGCTCATGAACTATAAACCCACGTTCACGATCACGCCGGCGCTCTTAGGACGAGTGGAGCGCATTGCCGCCATGCGCGAGAGCATTGCCGCCGCGACCGTGCAGGTTCCGTGGATGCCCGCCCTCCAGATGGATACCCGGGCGCGCAACGCCCACTCGTCGACCGCCATCGAGGGCAATCCTTTGACGCTGGAGGAGGTCCGCGCCATTGCGGAAGGCCGCGAATTGTCCGGCGCCACCGACCGGGCCCGGCGGGAGGTGCTGAACTACTTCGCCGGCCTGCGGTTCGTTGAACGCCACGCCACCCTGAAACCGGTCAGCCACAAGGACATCCTGAACCTTCACCAGGTCATCGCCACGGGTGTCATGGACCAGGGCGCGGCCGGCAGTTACCGGAGTATCCGCGTGCGTGTGGGGCCCTACGTGCCGCCGCCTCCAGAGGAGGTGTCCGGCCTGATGCGGGAACTGATCGCCTGGTGGAACACGGACTCCAGGGATTTATCGCCCGTGCTGAGTTCGGCCATCGTGCATTACCGCTTCGAATCCATCCACCCGTTTGCCGACGGCAACGGGCGGACCGGCCGCGCGCTGGCGCTGTGGGAGTTGTACCGCCGGGGCTTCGACACCCATCACATTTTTTCGGTCGATGAGTTCTATTGGGAGGACCGGCCGCGCTACTACGCCATGTTGCAACGAGTGCGCGGGGAAGGCGACGACCTTACCTCCTGGCTGGAATACACGGCCGAAGGATTGGCCCTCTGTCTGGACCGGGTCTGGAAACGGGTCCAAACCATGGCCGCTGGATCGCGCCATAAAACGTTGGTCCTGCGTCCCCGGCAGGAACGCCTGTTACTGTTGCTGCGCGATCGCAAAAGCATGACGCCGCGCGAGATCTGGGACGCCATCGGCGTCTCGAAACAGGGCGCTCTGGACCTGCTCCGCCCGCTCATCGCGGCCGGCCTGATCCAACGCACCGGCACCCGCAAATCCGGCCGCTACATTCTCACGTCATGAGCACGACAGGCCCTCTGCGATATTGAACTATAGCGCCCACCAGAGAGAAGGAAGGTCGGCATGATGGCAACGCGACCGCTAGCGCATCACTTCCGCCGCGCGCGGTCCAGTTGGCGTTTTGCCCAGCGCAGGGGCGCGTATTGCTTCAATTTGCGTTTCACGCGGCGTTTGAGACGGGGGGCGAGCAGGCCGCCGAAGAAGAATCGGAGATCCCGGCGCGCGGACATTTCCACCCAGGCCGTGCCGGTGCAGTGTTTGCACATTTCGGGAATTTCCCCGCTTAGAAACTGCCGCCTGAGCCGTGTGAAGGCCGGCCCGCGCCAGATCCCGTCGAAGCTGGAATCCCGCAAATTGCCCATCGAGACCGGGGAGGCGCAACACGGTAAAACATTCCCGGTCGCCGCGATCAGCGCCTTGTCCCAGAGATCGTGACATTGTTTCCCGTATCCGCGGCGGTCCTCGATGAGATTGCGTTCCCCGCGGTCCTCCTCGAACTGATCGGGCGGCTGGAGTATGACCCGCACGCCGAGGTCGCGCCCGCGACGTTGACCGTCCTCGAACAGCCGGCGGCCCAGCGCTTTAAAATGCGCGGCAACGGACTGGTTTTCCAAGCCCGGATATTCGCCCATCGCCTGCAGGCAAACCTGCGCCACGCCCAGCTCGTGCGCCAGCTCGACGACACGGGGAAACTCTTCGATGTTGGATTTCATGCCCACAAAGGCCAATTCCAGCCGCGGGTGCGCGCGTCCCAGTTTTCGCTTCCACGATCCGATGGACTTGATCCCGTTCAGGACATCCGCGAAGCGGCCCGGAGGGCGAATGCCGGCGTAGGTTTCCGGTGTGGCGGCGTCCAGGCTGACGATCAGTTTATTCAGGTCGTGCCCAACCAGTTGCCGGGCCAGGTCATCGTCGATCAGCGTGCCGTTGCTGATCGTGTAAACATCGGCCCCCTGCGCCTTGATCGTTTTCAGCATCTCCAGATAGAGTTTGGGATAAAGGAATGCCTCCCCCCAGACGCCGGTCAGATCGAGCGATTCGATATGCGGAAGCAGCGGGATCAGCCGTTCAAAGACATCCCAGGACATCACGTTGTTTTCCGCCGTGTTGACCGAGTGGTTGGTTTTCGGGCACATGCGGCAGCGCAGATTGCAGGAGGAGGTGATTTCGATGATCAGATGGCGCGGCAAAGGCACACGCCGCCCCGCCAGCAATCCGGCAGCCACCCGCTTGTCGAGCGGCAAGGACGCGCGTCCGTTGGCCCCTTTCTCAAGAAGCGTTTTCATTTATAGAAAGGCACCCCCCGGATTGGCGCATAGGCGCAGACGCCCCGATCCGGGCCGAATTGTCCGTATTTCGAGGTCGGCGTGTCAAGTTGAAACGGCGTTCCAGAAGTTAAGATGCGCCCGCGGCGTTTCGCGGCTGGACTTTCGACCACGCTTCTGGCATTTTGCGACCCATGGCAGCATCGTTTAAAAAAGCGCGACCACAATGAATACAAAATATTCGAGGTTGACCGAAACGATTCTGGATCGCCTGCGGGAAATCGTCGGCAAGGACAACGTTTTCACCTCCGCCGACGACCGGGAAAAATATTCGCACGACGAGGTCACGGAGGTGCATGTCGAGCCGGAGGCGGTCGTCAAGGTCTGCAAGGCGGAAGAAGTCTGCCGCATCATGAAGCTGGCGCGGCAGACCGGCTTCCCGGTGACTCCGCGCGGGGCCGGTCAGGGGCTCAGCGGCGGTTGTGTGCCCGCCATGGGCGGGGTGATCCTTTCGCTGGAGAAGATGAACAGCATCCTCGAGATCGACCAGGAAAACCTGATGGTCACGGTTGAACCCGGCGTGATCACGGGCGACCTCCATCGGGCCGTGGAGGCGCTGGGCCTGTTTTATCCGCCCGATCCGGCCAGTCTCGACTCATGCTCGATCGGCGGCAACATCGCCGAAAACGCCGGCGGGCCGCGAGCCGTCAAGTACGGCATCACGCGGCATTACGTCTGCGGACTGGAGGCCGTTCTGCCCTCCGGCGAACTCGTCCGCATGGGCGGCAAGCTGGTCAAGGACGTGACGGGCTACGACCTGATGCACCTGATCATCGGCTCCGAAGGCACGCTGGCCATCGTCACCAAGATAATCCTGCGCCTGATTCCCCTGCCCAAGCATCGCGTCGACATGCTCGTTCCCTTCAAGGATTTCATGTCGGCCACCAAGGCCGTGGCGGAAATCGTCAAAAACCGGATCGTGCCCACCGCGCTGGAGTTCATGGGCAAGGACAGCATCCTGGCGGTCGAAAAACTTTCCGAGAAGGATGTGCCCTTTCACGAGGCGGAGGCGCAGCTGCTGATCACGCTGGACGGCAACAACAAGAAGGCGATCGACGAGGATTACGAGCGGGTTGGCGAACTGTGCATGGAAAACGGCGCCATCGATGTGCTGGTGGCGGACAACCCCCAGTTGCGCGACAAACTCTGGGCCGCCAGAAGGCTGATCATCGAGGCGCTCAAGCACCTTAGTCCCGAACATGTCATGGACACCCAGGACTTGTGCGTGCCCCGCGCCAGCATTCCCAGTCTGCTGAAGGAAATCCGGGCGATCGCGGATCGCCACGCTATGAACATCGTCTGCTTCGGACACGCGGGCGACGGAAACGTGCATGTCAACGTGATCAAGGACATGCCGGATGAAAAATGGTTCGCGCAGAAGGACAAGGTCGCCGCGGAAATGTACAAGGCCGCGCTGGCGCTCGACGGGGCCATCACGGGCGAGCACGGCATCGGACTGACCCGCAAGAAATACCTGCCGCTCGCGGTTGGCTCGGTGCAGGTCGCCTTGATGCGGCGGGTGAAGGAAGCCTTCGATCCAGAATACATCCTGAATCCGGGCAAGATTTTCGAGCAATAGATTCGTTGAGTTCAAACCAACAAGGAGACATATGATGACCATCGATTATCGCGAATTCAGGGATGTCGATCCGGGAAGCCGGGTTCTGATGGGGCCCGGTCCCAGCGACGTGCCGCCGCGCGTCCTGCAGGCCTTGTCCGCGCCCTGCATCGGACATCTCGATCCGTATTTTCTTTCCATGATGGACGAGACCCAGCGCCTGCTGCGCTGGCTGTTTCAAACCAATAATGCCTTGACCATTCCCATTTCAGGCACCGGCAGCGCGGGCATGGAAGCGGCCTTCGTGAACCTGGTCGAGCCGGACGACGAGGTCGTGGTCTGCGTGAACGGCGTCTTCGGCATGCGCATGGCCGACGTCACCGAAAGGCTGGGCGGAAAACTGATTCGCGTCGATCAGCCCTGGGGGCGGGCGGTCGATCCCGAAGCCGTGCGCAAGGCCGTCAAGGGCCGCAAGCCGAAGATCGTGGCCGTGGTCCATGCCGAAACCTCGACCGGCGCCTGCACGCCGCTCGAACCAATCGCCGCCATCGCGCGCGATGCCGGCGCGCTTTTCCTCGTGGACACGGTCACGTCGCTGGGCGGCATCGCGGTGGACGTGGACAGGGTCGGCATCGACGCCGTTTACAGCGGCACGCAAAAGTGTCTGTCGTGTCCGCCGGGCCTGGCGCCGCTCTCCTTCAGCGAGAAGGCCATGAAGGCGCTGGGCGCGCGCAAAACCAAGGCGCCGAACTGGTATCTGGACCTGAGTATGGTCAGCAACTATTGGGGCGTCGAACGCAAGTATCACCACACCGCGCCCATCAATATGATCTACGCCATCCGCGAAGCGTTGCGGATCGTCGCCGAGGAGGGCATGGAAGCCCGCTTCGCGCGCCACCTCGTCAACCACAAGGCGCTGGTCGCGGGCGTCGAGGCCATGGGGCTGACCATGCTCGTTCCGGCCGCCGAGCGTCTGCCCATGCTGAACTCCATCCGCATACCGGAGGGCGCGGACGACAAGAAAGTCCGCGGCGCCCTGCTCCAGGATTTCGGAATCGAGATCGGCAGCGGCCTGGGCGAGTTCGCCGGCAAGATCTGGCGCGTCGGCTTGATGGGGCACACCGCGCGGCAGAGGAATGTTTTCGTGCTGCTGTCGGCGCTGGAGTCCATCCTGAAGGCACAGGGCGTAAAGATCGGCTCGGGCGCCATCGAAGCCGCATCGAAAGTGTACAGCAAAGTATAAAGGAGTTTCGGTTGTACCGCGACGCGACGATGTTCGCGCGGCGTTCATCTCAATCTATATAACGTTCTCTGGAGGGCGACGGGTCTCCGTCCTTGACCCCCCACCCTCCGGTGGCGCAGAATACGCGCCACAACATATGAATACTTCAACACCGACGGTCTCCATGGACGATCTGACCTCGCTCTGCAAGCGGCGCGGGTTCATTTTTCAAAGCTCCGAAATTTACGGCGGGCTCAACGGCTTCTGGGACTACGGTCCGCTGGGCTGCGAACTTAAGCGCAATGTGCGCAACGCCTGGTGGCAGGACATGGTCCAGACCCGCGAGGATGTGGTGGGCCTGGATTGCTCGATCATCATGCACCCGCGCGTCTGGGAGGCGTCCGGCCACATCGGCGGCTTCGCCGATCCGATGGTGGACTGCCGCGCCTGCAAGAAACGCTACCGCGCCGACCAGCTCTGCGAAGAACAGGGCAAGGCGCTGATCAAGCGCGAGGATGGCTCGCTGGCGCTGCCCGAGGGCGTCGTCTGCACCGCCTGCAAGTCGAAGGAACTGACCGAACCGCGCGCCTTCAACCTGATGTTCAAGACCTTCGTCGGACCGGTCGAGGACGCCTCGGCGGTCGCCTACCTGCGGCCGGAAACCGCGCAGGGCATCTTCGCCCAGTTCGGCAACGTGCTCGCCACGGCGCGTCAGAAGATTCCCTTCGGCATCGCCCAGATCGGCAAGGCCTTCCGCAACGAGATCAATCCACGCAACTTCACCTTCCGCTCGCGCGAGTTCGAGCAGATGGAACTGGAGTTTTTCGTCAAGCCCGGCGCCGACGCCGAATGGCACGCCTACTGGGTCGCCGAACGCCTCAAATGGTACGCCTCGATCGGCCTGCCGGCGGCCAGCCTGACGCAGTACGTTTATCCCCAGAAAGAACTGGCGCATTACGCCAGCGCCTGTACGGACATCATGTACGCCTTCCCCTTCGGCGTGCAGGAACTCGAGGGCATCGCCGCGCGCGGCGACTTCGATCTCAGCCGGCATCAGCAGTTCAGCGGCAAGTCCATGGAATATTTCGATCCCGAGACCAACGAAAAATTCCTTCCGCATGTCATCGAGCCCTCGGCCGGCGTGGACCGCATCGCGCTCGCGCTGCTTTGCAACGCCTACGCCGAGGAATGGGTGCCCAAGCAAGGCCCCGCGATCCCCGCGGAACGCGGCAAACAGGCCCCGGAAGGTTACGAAGCGCGCACGGTCATGCGTTTCGCCCCGCGCATCGCGCCGATCAAGGTGGCGGTCTTCCCGCTGCTCAAAAACAAGCCGGAGCTGGTGGCCAAGGCGCGCGCGATTTTCGGCCAGTTGCAGCGCCATTGGATTTGTTTTTACGACACCGCCGGCGCCATCGGCCGCCGCTATCGCCGCCAGGACGAAGCCGGCACGCCTTTCTGCCTGACCATGGATTTCCAAACCCTGGAAGACGGCACCCTCACCCTGCGCCACCGCGACTCGATGCAGCAGGAACGCATCCACGAGAAAGATTTACTGGGACATTTGAGCGGACTGATTGACGGCTGGTAGCAAGGTCGAGGGTGTTCAGCGTTCGGTGTTCAGTGTTCTGGAGTTTCGTAGCCGCCGCGGTAACGCGGTGGCGCGGCTGAAGGAGCGAACGCCCGAGAAACTGCCACTACAATCTCCAGCGATACCGGCGGGCGCGGAGAAGATTTTAACTACGAAAAACGCGGAACACGCGAAACGGTATTGGCGGCGGGCACGGGTGAAGGCGAGTGAATGGCGGGACGACTCGCGGCCCACTTTGACGCATGCCAGATATCCATCTGCGCGCTGCTATGCGTCAATGCATCAGCGAGTATTTTGAATTGAGAACCGATCCAGATCGAATGGAGCAATCGCAAAGAAATCGCTGAAGTCAAAATGGATACGCAGAACAGTCATTACTCGGTAAATGATGGTGGGGAACGACACACCGGCCAGCAGCCATTTTCCCTCCACCTTCCACCCGCTCGCCGCGCCTGGCGCGTACTGTTCGTCATGCTGCTGGCATGTTTTCTGACCCCGCTCGCCCACTCCGCCGTCACCAATGCCCTGCCCGACGCCGTCACGCTGCTCTCCGAAATTCGCGCGCGGCTGCCGGCCCGGCCGGTCACGTTGCGCGGCAGGTTGACCACCTATGACGCCGACGACAAGGAAAAGAGCGTCAAGCGGATCGAGATACGCTTTCAACCCGGCGCCGGCGAAAGTCTGGACGCGCTTTACATTCTAAGCGACGCTTTCGGCCGCGAACTCGAACGCCTGCAGGTGACGCGTCCGCGCCAGGCGGGGACGCCGCTGGTTCGCGCCTTTCGCGGCGACCCGCCGGTTCCGGCGCCGAAGGCGGACTGGAGCGCCGCGATTCCCGGCGCCACGGTGAGCTGGATGGACCTGATGCTGGGCTTCCTCTGGTGGCCCGAGGCGCGCACCATCGGCCACCAGGAGGTCAAGGACCAGGAGTGTTACGTGGTGGACATCCAGGCGCCGCCCAACTCCGGCGCCAGTTATACCGTCGTCCGCCTCTGGGTGGAATTCCGCGCCCGCATGATGTTGCAGGCCGAATGCTTCGACACCGCCGGCCGGCGCCTGCGTCAGATCACGATTAAAAGCGTGCGCAAAGTGGATGGTCAATGGATGGTCAAGGACCTGGAGATCACCAACCTTGAAAACGGCGAACGCACCCGGCTGCGTGTGGACGAGACGGTCAGCGAAGACAAGTAAGTGGGGGCTGGGTTCAGGGTTCAGGGCGGAGCGTGAGACGGTGTAGCCGCTGCCTGCGCTCGTGCTACGCAGCGAAGCGCTACTTCGCAGAGTAGCAGCAGTTGGCAGTGCCTGTTACGAACCCGTCGCCGTAACTGCTACGCGGACCAACACCAACATAAACACGCAGGGCGTCTTCGAGCAGGGAAAGCTCGACGCAGAATCCTCTACCGTTCGCGTTTGTATTATATCCGTGTCAATCCGCGTTCATCCGTGGTTACACTTTGCCGGTCGCGCAGACCGGGCAATCCGGGCGGCGGCGGATCGGGATGCGCTGAAAGCGCATCGTACGCGCGTCGAAATAGAGCAAAGTTCCCGCCAGGGTCTCGCCAAAACCCAGCAGAACTTTGATTCCTTCCGCGGCCGCCACCGAGGCCGCGATGGCCGGGACAGCGCCCAGCACGGGGAATTGCCGCTTCCAGTGCGGAGGCGTTTCAGGATAAAGACAGGCCAGACAGGGGGTCTTGCCCGGCAGAAAAGTCGTGACCTGTCCCTCCATGCCGAAAATGGCCGCCTCGATCATCGGCTTTGCCTGACGGACGCATTCCCCGTTCATCAAGAACCGCTCTTGGAAAAGGGGCGCCGCGTCGAAGACGATGTCCACCTGTTTCACCAGCGCCGCGACATTGGTTTCCGTGATGTTCTCCGGCACCGCCACGATGTTCAGGCGCGGATTATAATCCAGCAGGCGGCGGCGTATGGAATCCATCCGCGACTTGCCCACCGAATCGTGGGTCATCAGTATCTGCCGGTTCAAGTCGCTGGGCTGCACATTGCCGCCGTGCGCCAGCGCCAGCGTCCCGATGCCGGCCGAAGCCAGGTGATAACAGATCGGCCCCCCCAGTCCGCCGCAACGGCTGACCAGCGCCGCGCTGTTTTTCAGCTTAACCTGACCGGCCTCGCCGATCTCCTCGATCCACATCTGCCACTCGTAGACCGCCTTCTCTTCCGGCGTCAGCTGGATCATCGTCACCCTCCCGCGACCGGACTGAACACCGCCACTTTATCGCCCGGCTGCAACGCCTGATCCGGCTCGACCGGCACGTCGTTCACCACCAGCAGAATGACCGGGCGCAGGCGCCCCTGTTCATCGAAGAGCAGGGCGGTAAATTCGGCGCCATGGGACACGGCGCGCAGGGCGCTCACGGCCGTGCCGCCATCCGGAATCTCCACGAGATCCTGGTCCACGCCGGCCGCCAGCCGGATCTGCGCATGATAGGCAACCGATATTTTCATATGCTTTCTCCCAATAACAACCGCACCGTCAGATTCGCCTGCATGCCGGCCACAATGCCGACCCGCGGCGCCATCAGGCCGCAACCGGGGCGCGCGCCGGTTTCCTGATCGCCAACCACGTACAGATTCCCGCCGATTTTCCGCGCGGCGAGGGTGGATTCGGACCCGTACCCGGCCAGGCCCGAGGCCGTCACCAGCGGCACGCCCGGCCGCCCGCCGCCGAAGACCCGCATCAGGAGCACTTTTTGATCCTGCCGGTCGAAGGCCTCGATCATGACCCCCACGTCTCCGAAAATCGGCAAAATATTTTCGGCGGTCAATTTCACCGTATGGATTTCGTAAGTCACATAGGGATTGATGCGTTTCAAGTTCGCGAGCAGGGCCTCGGTCTTCAACATCCCGATCTGATCGACAAAAAACTGCTGCCGGTTCAGATTGCTGGGTTCCACCACGTCGAAGTCCGCGAGAATCAACTTACCCAACCCGATGCGGGCCAGGGCGATGGCGATGGTCGAGCCCAGTCCGCCGAGTCCGGCGATCCCCACGCAGGACTTTTTCATCGCCGCGTGAACGCCCGGGGTATGCCGGGCCGCCATCAGGGCCTCCAATTCGCCGGCCGCGGGCGCTTCGCCACGCTTGATCAGCACCACTTCGTCCCCATCCCGCAACGGGATGTTGTTCGGCATCGGAGCGCCGTTATAGACCACCAGATCCGCGGCCGGCTTGAACCGCAGCCGCAGCGCATCCAGCATCGTGCCCGCCGGCGCTTCCTCGAACCGTTCGTTGATTTTTATCTTCATGTAGTCACCATAGCATATATCCACCCAGCGTCACGGCAGTTTCTCGGCGGCTGGCAGCGCCGCCTTGCTTTTGGTTTCCCGCCCGGCGGACATGAACATGTGGATCGCGATAAAGATCATCAAAACGGAAAAGGCCCGTTTCAGCGTGACGCCGGAAATATGGCTGACCAGATGGGACCCCAGAAACGCGCCCATGATCCCGCCGACCGCCATCAGGATCACGATGCGTAAATCGAAATCCACCTGCGGATTCAACTTGTAGCGAATGGCGCCGACCAGCGCGAGCGGGATGATGATCGCCAGCGACATGCCCTGGGCCGATTTTTGCGAGATACCCATGCCCAGGACCATGGCGGGCACCATCAGGAGTCCGCCGCCCACTCCGAACAACGCGCTGAAGATTCCGCAGATCACACCCGTGATAATCAGGGCATACCAGACATCCATCAGAGACCTCCCGTCTATTGCAACTCGATCTTTCCATCCTTCAACACATAGCGGCAATCGGCCAGCGCTTCCGCCTCGGCAAAACTGTGCGTGACGTGCAGCACGGTGACGCCGGTGGACTTCCGCACCTGGCGGAGCACCTCGTACATTCCATTGCGCGTATCCTCGTCCAGCGCGCTCAGCGGCTCGTCCAGCAACAGCACCCTGGGATGAAAGGACAGCGCGCGCCCCAGCACCACCCGCTGCCGCTCCCCGCCGCTCAAGCCCTCCGGCATGCGCTCCAGCAAGTGTTCGATCCTCAATTGATTCGCCAGCTCGGCGACCCGCTGTTCGATATAGGCGGCGGGCGCGCGCCGCACATCCAGCGCAAACGCCAGGTGCCCGCGCACGGTCATGGTCGAAAACAAGGCGCCATCCTGGGGCACGTAGCCGATGTTGCGCTCCGCCGGAGGCAGGCGCGTGACATCCCTGCCGGCGATGACGATGCGCGAATGCGCGCGCGTTTTCTTGAGCCCGATCAAGGCCTCGATGAGCGTGGTTTTTCCGCTGCCGGTCTGGCCCATGAGCATTCCGTAGGCGCCCTCCGGCACGTTGAACGAGACATCGCGCAGTTCGAACTTGCCGATCGCGATGCTGAGGCTGCTCACGTCGATCATAAGCCGGCCTCCCGCACACCCCAGTTGCGCGCCAGCAGGATCACCAGCATCGCCGCCACCACCATGATCAGCGAGACCGACACCGCCGCTTCCAGATTGCCGATGCTCAACTCCAGAAACACGGTTGTGGACAACACCTCCGTCTTGTGGCGCGTGGCCCCGGCAAAAATCAACAGCGGGCCAAACTCTCCCAAAGCCCTGGCCCACGCCAGGGTCACCGCCGTCAGCATGCCCTTGCGCACCTCCGGAAGGGTCACCTTGAAAAAGGCCTGCCTCCGTGAACAGCCCAGCGCCAGCGCCACCTGCTCGCAGCGCGGATTGGTCTGGTCAAAGGCCGCTTTCATCGTCCGCACCGCGA
Organism: bacterium; assembly: GCA_025360745.1. GTDB lineage: Bacteria > Verrucomicrobiota > Kiritimatiellia > CAIKKV01 > CAIYGI01 > CAIYGI01. Next base: position 37,640 of record JANYBP010000011.1, on the reverse strand, counting down.
AGGCGCCCGCCACGGCAAATTGCGCCAGAATCACGGCAGGCACCTGATAGACCACCAGCCGGTTCAGCGTCATATCGTGCCAGGAGCCCGGAAACGGCCACCATTGCCCCAGCGGCGTCGTGAACGGCTTGAATTGAAAGAGAATCAACAGACTCAGTCCGATGACCAGCGGCGGAAGAATGATGGGTATGTCCAGAATCGCGTCGATCCAGCGCCGTCCCACCCAGCGCAGCCGTGAAAGCGCATAGCCCATCGGCACGGCCACCAGCATGGCCAGCACGGCGGACATGGAACAGGAAAAAAGACTGAGAAAAATGGAATAGCGAACCTCGCTTTTACGCAGGACGGTCAGGATCGGATTTCGCGACAGCGTTTCTCCCAGAGACTGACTCACCAGATAGGCCACATCCCCCGCCAGCAGCATGACGATCAACAACACATAAGACCCGCCCAGAATGGAGAGCGCCACCATGAAGAAACGGTCCGATACGCCCGTATGCCGCGCCTGCAACACCGGGCATCCGTCCCTGAATGAAAGGTCCGGCGCCATTTATTCCCCGGCCTCCGCCGTTCCGTTGGTCACGCAAAACTGGAACCCCGCCTTCTCGTAGTCGGCTCTCGACCGCGCCAGCGCCATAAAGAGTCGGCGGCCGAGGTATTTATGCTCGCTCGATTTCGCCAGACTGAACGGCTGCACCGCTTTCGCATAGGGCGAATCGATGGTCAGCACCTCGATAGTCTGGGTCGCCTTCAGGGTGTCCGTCTTGTAAACGATCGCCGCGTCCACCGACTTGGTCGCCACGCCGGGCACCAGCATGGACGAACTGGAGGTTTGCATCACCACATTGGACATCACCTGGTCGTACAAGCCGCTCTTCTCCAGCAGTATGCGCGTGAGCGCGCCGATCGTACACTGCTCGGGCTGGCCCACGGAAACCCGCACGCCCGGCCGCGCCAGATCCCGCAGCGTCTGGAGCTGTCGCGGATTCCCCTTGGGGACCGCCATGACGATGTCGGCCGTCGAAATGTTCACATCCTCCTGAAACCAATCCTTGACCGTGTCCAGGTAATAGCGGTCACAGGCCAGATAGGCGTCCGGGAACCCCGCCCCATCCCGGTCCTTTCTCAACGTCCTCATCTGCGCCGTCAAAATACCGCAGCCATTGTAGATCGTATTCATCTCAACGCCCTCACGCGCCGCAAACTTTTTTAGCGTGTCCTCGACGGCGTTGCGATTCACCGAACCGCTGTAAAACGTGATTTGCGGCTTCCAGTCCCAGGCATCGCCTTCCACCGGCTGATACCCGTGTTTCTTGAAGACCGCATTTCCGGCGCGACTGTTTAAATAGCGGGCGAAGCGCAGCGCCAGGGTGGGTTGGCGGCAGAATCGCAGCACACCGACCTCGACCTGGATGGGCGTCGGCGTCGGCAAGGTTGTGCCAACCATTTCCAGGTCGGGATATTGACGCAGCATGGCGTCCCAGATAATACCCGCATCCACCGCACCCAGCCGGATATCGTTGGCCAGGTCCGATACCGTCGGCTTGAAGACCCCCTGCCGCCTGACCAGCTCTTCGACTTTCTCCCAAAGCCCGGCCCGCGTCAAAATGTCCCTGGAGTATTTGCCGATCGAGGCGGCGTCGGGATTGCCCAACACCACGCGGACATCCGTCCTCGCAAGATCGCTCAACCCGCGAATATGCTTGGGATTGCCCTTTTTGACCGCCAGCGCCGGTTTCAATTCGACTAACGGCAGCACCTCATCGACAACATTCTTTTGACACGCCAACCGCATATAACTGGAGTCCGCCGCCACGAAGAGATCGCCCACCCTGGCCAACTGAAGATTATTCAGCAGCGTGCCGGAGCCGCCATACTGCAATTGGATGCCGACTCCGTACTGTTTTTCGAACTCCACGGCCAAGGCTTCCACAGGCAGCTTTAAACCGACCGCGCAGTAGACCACCAAGGGTTCGGCGGCCGCTTCTTTCGGATGACGCCACAGCATCCACGCCGAGAGCGCCATCAGGGCCGCCATCAGTACAAATACTCCTCTAATTCCGGATTTCATGCCGATTGTTCCATCCTGTTTCTATGGTTCGAACCTCAGATTATCCACCGTCCCACTGTATATTATACGTTTCGCGCCGTCGAAAAAGGACTTGCCGGTTGAAAATTCCCGCTCTTTCGCGAATCGCGAATCGTTTTCTTCCGCCACGCTCAACGTATCGCGGGCGGCTGACCGGTGGACGACAGCACGTTACGCCACAGTTCGCCGTGCGGCCAGACGCGTTTTTGATGCTTGCCGGCCAGGGCCAGCGGCACATGCACAAAGACGTTGTTGGTGTGGCCGATCAGCAGCCCGCTCTTTCCGGCCATGCCGGCATGCACCGCATGCCTGGCCATCTGGTCGGAGAGCACGCTGTCGGCGCAATTGGCGGGCACGCTGCGCAGAATGTAGCTGGGATCGAAATATTTGATCTCCACCGGCATTTCGATTTCGTTAAAGTGCGCGATGATTTTTTCCTTCAGGAATAGTCCGATATCCTTCAACCGCGTATGTCCGGAAGCGTCGCGGCTTTCCTCGCCGCCCGTGGCCATCAGCTCCTGTCCGGCGCCTTCGGCCACGACAATTACGGCGTGTTCGCGCGCCAGCAGGCGTTTGCGCAGGACTTCGTAAAACCCGTTGGGCCCTTCCAAGGCGAAGGGCACCTCTGGAATCAGACAGAAGTTGACCTGCTGGCTGGCGAGGGTGGCGCCGCAGGCGATGAAACCGGCGTAACGCCCCATCAATTTGACCAGTCCGATTCCGTTGGGCGCGCTGCGGGCTTCGCAGTGGGCGCCTTCGAGCACGCTATTGGAGGCTTGAATGGCGGTCTGAAAACCGAAGGTCTCGGAGACGAACGGCAGGTCGTTGTCGATCGTCTTGGGAATGCCGACAATCGCGATCGGGAGTTTACGCCGCGCGCATTCGTTGTACAGTTCGAGGGCGCCCAGTTGCGTGCCTTCGCCGCCAACGCAGAACAAGAGGTTGAGCCGCTCGCGCTTGAGATAATCCGCCATCAGGCGCGGCTCCTGCATACCGCGGGAGGAACCGATCATGGTGCCGCCCATATCGTCGATTTCCTCCACCATCTCCGGTGTCAGGCGCATCGGCGGGCGTCCGACGACGGGATTGAGTCCCTGGTAACCGTAGCGGATGCCCAGCACATCCCGCACATCGTAATTGTGCCACAACTCGACGACGATCGAACGGATCACGTTGTTCAGCCCGGGCGACACGCCGCCGCAGGTGACGATGGCCGCGCGCACTTCTTCGGAGCGGAAGAAGACCCGTTCCCGCGCGCCGGCCTTTTCGAAACTCACATCGCCCGGGCGGTCGTGGCCGGTTCCCTCCTCCACCCGATAGCGCACGCGGGCCGCTTCGTTCACAAACGAGGCCTCCCGCTTGCCCCAGCCGCGCGCCAGCATGGGCGACGGCTGGGTGGCTGGGCCAAGGGTGGAAATGAGCGTATCTTCGGGACGTATTAGCGGCGGAGTCATGGCGAAAGTCTTGCACAACCGCAACAAACCCACCACAGCAAAAATAATCCCGGCCTCGCGCTGCACACTGGCCAATTTGCAGGCCGCCGTGTAATCTATCCGCACTTATGCGGATGCACACTGCCGGGACACGGACCATGCGGGAGACCGCGCAACGCCTGTTGCTAATCACGCCGCCCATGCTGTCGTTCAACACCCCCTATCCGGCGACACCCGGGCTGGCCGGTTTCCTGCGCAGCCATGGCATCGCTGTGGCGCAGGCCGATCTCTCGCTGGCGCTGATTTTGCGGCTTTTTTCGCGCGGCGGCCTGACGCGCGTCGCGGCGGTCCTGACCGGACGCCGGCGGCGCACAGCCACCCCCGCCGTGCGCCAGTTTCTGCGCCATGCCGCGGAGTACATTTCAACCGTGGACGCCGTGATCGGCTTTTTGCAGGGGCGCGATCCGACGCTGGCCTACCGGCTGGCGGAACGCGGGGTCTTGCCCGAGGGCCCGCGCTTCCGTCCGCTCGACGCCTCCGACGGCGCGCCTGACGACGATCCGCTGACCTGGGCTTTTGGCGCGCTCGGTGTGCAGGACCGCGCGCGCTATCTGGCAAGCCTTTATCTGGACGATCTGGCGGATGCTATTCACGACGGCGTGGATCCTCATTTTGAACTGGCCCGTTACGGCGAGCGCCTGGCGGTATCGGCTTCCGACTTCGGTCCGCTGGCCGCCGCACTGGCGGCGCCCCCGACACTGGTGGACCGCATGCTCGACGAACTGGTCGAGGAAAACTTCCGCTTCCACCGCCCCACCATAGTCGGCCTTACCGTTCCCTTCCCCGGCACGCTCTATGGCGCGCTGCGCGTCGCCCGCCGCCTGCGCACACTGCGTCCCCGTCCGCGCATCGTGCTGGGCGGCGGCTATGTGAACACGGAACTGCGCGCGTTGAGCGAACCGCGCCTTTTCGATTTCGTGGATGCCGTCATGCTGGACGACGGCGAAGCGCCGCTGCTGCGCTACGCGGAGTGGCGCGCGGGCCGCGGCGGCGAAGCAAGCCTGACGCGCATTTTCCGCCGTCTCAGCGGCCGTGTCGTGTACCAGGCCGGACCACCCCGCGCCGACAGCGTGCCGGGCGACAGCGCAACCCCCGCCTTCGAAGATCTGCCGCTGGGCGATTACCTGTCGGTTATCGAAAGTCTCACCCCCATGCTGCGGCTCTGGTCCGATGGACGCTGGAACAAGCTGTCCGCGGCGCACGGCTGTTACTGGCGCCGCTGCCGGTTTTGCGACACGAGCCTGCCGCATATCGCGCGCTTCCGTCCGCTGGCGGCGGACAAGCTGGCGGACCGCATGGCGGAGGTCATCGCGCGCACAGGCCAGTCGGGCTTTCATTTCGTGGACGAGGCCCTGCCTCCCGCGCTGCTGCGCCGGCTTTCGGAGTGTCTGCTGGCGCGCGGCATCATCGCCACCTGGTGGGGAAACATCCGCTTCGAACCCGCCTTCACTCCCGGCCTGGCTCGTCTGATGGCCCGCGCGGGCTGTATCGCCGTCACGGGCGGCTTGGAATGCGCAAACGACCGCCTCTTGACGCTGATGCACAAAGGCATCACCCTGGCCGGAGCGGCGCGCGCCTGCCGGGCGCTGTCGGAGGCCGGCCTGCTGGTGCATGCCTATCTGATGTACGGATTCCCGACGCAAACCGTTCGCGAAACGGTGGACGCGCTCGAATACGTGCGCCAATTATTCGCCGCCGGCTGTCTGCACTCGGCCTTTTGGCACCGCTTTGCGCTGACCGTCCACAGTCCCATCGCCCGCGAACCGGAGGCCTTCGGGCTGCGCCTGAGACCCGGTCAAGGCGGCGGCTTCGCCCGCAACGAGCTCGCCTACACGGAGCCCGGCGCCGCCGATCACGCCCGCCTGGGCGAGGGCTTGCGCCGCGCCGTACACGCCTATATGCACGGCGTAGGAATCGAAACTTCCGTCACCCGCTGGTTTCCCGCCCGCGTCCCGCGTCCCACCCTCGCACCCGGCGCCGTGGCGCGATTTTTAGGCGGTTAATATTCCGCATGTTTACAGCCATCCCGTAGCTTTGGCCAGCAAACCGACGTAGCGGACGTAATCGGGCCAGGCAACGTCGGAGGGCACCCCGTGGTCGCAGGACGGCACAAAACCGCCGTCGTCGATCACGGGGCGCAGACGCGCGATCTCGTCCTCGATCGCCCGGCCGCCGCGGGCCATGGCGCGTTTGTCCACACCGCCGCGGTAGGCCATCGCGCGCCCGAAGCGGCGGCGGAAGGCGGGCAGATCGTTGCCCGCGGCGACCTCGATCGGGTCGCACATGTTGATCCCGGCCTCAATCCAGAGCGGGATCAGTTCGCCGATGAACCCGTCCGAGTCCATGCCGTAAACGGGGACCCCCGCGCCGCGGACGATCTCCCCCCAGCGCTTCCAGGTCGGCAGGATAAATTCGCGCGTCATGGCGGGCGAGATCATCGAGAAGCACTTGTAGGCCATGTCCTCGGAGAGGTGGACCTCGTCAGGAATCACCCGCTCGAAAGCGCGGCGGAGCAGGCGCGCGATGTGCGACTCCCAGAAGGCGATCATCTCGCGCACGAGGCCGGGGTCGTCGTGGAAAAGCGTGCAAAGCCCCTCGAAACCCACCCATTCGCGCAATTGCCAGAACGGGCCGGAAAAGTGCAACTGCAGATAGCCCTCGCGATCGGCGAGCCGGGCGCCCAGCGCCGCCGCATCGGCCGGCAGGCGCGTCGGATCGTCGGCGTCGTAGCGGCGCTGGAGATCCTCCCAGTCCTTTCGATTCTCGACCGGACACTTGATCCAGCGGCGGGTCACAAAATCAATCGCGTCGCGCAGATGCTCGACCGTAAACTCCTTGCCGATTTCGCAGATGTTGCCTTTCCAATTCCTGCACGACGCGCGAGTCGGGCCGCTCTTCAATCACCTTTTCATCGAAAATGGGGATCAGGCGCTCGTTGACGCGGAACCGGCTGTCAGCGACCGGCCACGGCAGCGTCCCGCCAGCCAGACGGTAGGCATATTCATTGTAATCGAGCACGTCGGCCGGCAGTCCCTGCGCGTGCCACGCCTCCAGAGTCGAACGGCGCCCGCCGCCGGGTTGTAGCGGCACGCGATCGGGCCGGCGAAAAAGCATTGCGTCCAGCATCCGTCGTCGCGCCGTCATGCTCGTGTCTCCTGAAAAATATTGCCCGTCGCCGCCGGCTGTTCCACAAAAACGAACGTCGCCCCCACGCGGCGGCGGGCGATCGGTATGCGATTACGCAAGAATCGTTTGACTATAGCATAGGTACGGAACGAACCGAGACATGGATCCGGCCTGGATCGATGCAGGCTGTCGATCGATGCGGGCTTGCATTCCCGGCCTTTAACCGACATCATCCCGCTCGTTTGAACTTGAACCGCAATTCGCGGGCGCAAGTCTTTAGCGAAATTTCCGCGCAGGAAAGGACGGAGAGTATGGCGGCAAAAGCTGTAAGCACGGATTCCCTGGCGACTGAGGTTGAAAAGAAATACACGGGCCGTAAATTCCGGGTCGCTTGCATCGGATGCGGCGGCATCAGCAACATGCAGATGACTGTATTTAAAAAGATGCCCGACGTTGAAGTGGTCGCGGGCGTGGATATCGTTCCGGCGCGGCTGAAAGCGTTCAGCGAGAAATGGGGCGTGACCAGGCTGTACAAAGACTGGAAAAAGATGCTGAAGGAAGTGAAGCCGGACGGGGTGACCGTCTGTACGCCCAACGGTGTGCACGCCGCGCCGGTCATCGACGCCCTGAAGGCGGGCGCTCATGTGATCTGCGAAAAGCCCATGGCGATGAATCCCGGCGAGTGTGAAAAGATGATCGCCGCCGCCAAAAAGGCCGGGAAGAAACTCGCCATCGGTTTCCAATACCGCTACCACCCGAACACGCAGTTTCTCGCGCGCGCACGGGATGACGGACAGTTTGGCGAAATCATGTTCATGAAGTGCCTGGCGCTGCGGCGGCGCGGCATTCCCAACTGGGGCGTTTTCGGCCAGAAGAAACTACAGGGCGGCGGGCCGATGATCGACATCGGCGTGCATGTCATCGAGATGGCCCACTATTTCATGGGGTCGCCCAGACCCGTGGCCGCATCAGGCAACACCTGGACCTATCTGGGGAACAAGCCCTCCAAGGTGGTCAGCGCCTGGGCGAATTGGGATTACAAGACTTATACCGTCGAAGACCTGGCCATCGGCCAGATCCGTTTCGAAAACGGCGCCATCCTGCAAATCGAAGCGAGCTTCGTGGCGCACATCGAAAAGGACGTGTGGAACTTCAGCTTCATGGGCGCCAAAGGCGGCGGACAATGGGATCCGCCCATGATCTTCACCGATCGCAGCAACACGATGATCAACTGCAGCCCGGCTTTCGTGGGCACCCAGACCTCGTTTGAAGCCATGTTTGCCAGCAAGCAGCGAAACTGGGTCGACGGCTGCACCAAAAACACGCCGCTGGAAGCCCCCGGCGAGGCGGGCCTGGCTGTACAGAAGATGCTCGATGGCATCTACCGTTCCGCGGCCGCGGGCAAAGAGGTCGCGATCAGATAACACCGGCGGCCGGCCTATTGCAGCAACTTTTTCAGTCCGGCTTCATCGAGCGTTTTCACGCCCAGCGCGCGCGCTTTTTCCAGCTTTGAACCGGCCTCGGCGCCGGCGATGACCAGGCTGGTCTTGCGGCTAACGCTGTCCGTCACCGTGGCGCCGCGTTGACGCAAGGCCGCCTTGGCCGCGTCGCGCGTCAGGCTCGCGAGCGTACCGGTCAACACCACGGTCATGCCGGTCAGCGGACCGCCGCGAGCGGGCGCTTCGGCGCGCGGCGCGACGCCGCGCGCGCGCAGTTTGTCCAGCACCGCGCGATTGCCGGGATTGTCGAAAAATTGGCGCAGACTGTGGGCAATCGTCGGTCCGATGTCCGGCGTTTCCGCGAATTCCGCCTCGCTCGCCGCCGCCAGCGCATCGAGCGATCCGAAATGCGCCGCCAGCTTGCGCGCCGCCCCCTCGCCGACGTGCACAACCCCCAGTCCGGTCAGCAACCGCCACAATTCCGGCGTCTTGTGCGCCGCGAGCGCCGCCACCACGTTGGCGGCGGATTTTTCTCCCATGCGCTCCAGTCCGGCCAGGGCTTCCACCGTAAGCGCATAAAGATCGGCCACGTCATGCACCAGTCCGCGTTCGACCAGTTGATCCACCAGCGCTTCGCCCAGGCCTTCAATGTCCATCGCGCCGCGCGAAGCGAAATACTGTATGCGTCGCTTGAGTTGCGCCGGACAGCCGAGGTTTTCGCAGCGCCAGGCCACGAACTCGGGATCGCGCGCGACCGGCCCGCCGCAGGCGGGGCAACGGCCGCCGATATGGGCGTGCAGATCGAAGGGCGTCGTCGAGGGCGGGCGTTTCTCGGCGACGATGCCCACCACGGCGGGAATCACCTCGCCGGCTTTTTCGACAATTACCGTGTCGCCGACCCGGATATCCTTGCGCCGCACTTCCTCCTCGTTGTGCAGCGTGGCGCGGGATATGGTGGAACCCGCCAGCAGCACCGGCTCCAACTCGGCCACCGGCGTCAGCGTCCCGGTGCGACCAACCTGCACGGTGATCGCGCGCAGCGCCGTGCGGGCCTGTTCGTGGGCATACTTGTAGGCGATGGCGAAGCGCGGCGCGTGCGCCGTGGCCCCGAGGCGGCGCCACCAGTCCAGGCGGTTGACCTTGACCACGGCCCCGTCGATTTCATAGGGCAGTTCATGTTCGCGCGTCCGCAGTTCCTCGATCCGTCTGAAGAGTTGATCCACGTCGCCGCAGCGCCACCACCAGCGATGCGTCGGCAGGCCCAATCCCGGAAAACTTTCCAGCACACCGGCCTGCGTCTCGAAAGTCAGACCTTCAGCCGCGCCGACGGCGTAAAACAGCGCGCCCAGCGGCCGCCCGGCCACCACGCGGGCGTCGAGTTGTTTCAGCGAACCGGCGGCGGCGTTGCGGGGGTTGGCAAAAGGCTCTTCGCCGGACGCGCGCCGCGCCGCGTTCAGCGTCTGAAAACCCGCGATCGTCATGAAGGCCTCGCCGCGCACTTCCAGCAGGGCGGGCGCATGCGCCGCGCTCAATTTCAAGGGAATGGCGTGGATCGTCTTGAGATTGGCGGTAACGTCGTCCCCGGTCACGCCGTCGCCCCGCGTGGCGCCCCGCGCCAGGCGTCCGTCTTCATACCGCACGCTGATCGATACGCCGTCAATCTTGGGTTCCAGCGTGTATTCCGGCGTCTCGCCATCCAGCAGTTTGCGCACGCGCGCGTCGAAATCCCTCAACTCGTCGAGATTGTAGGTGTTGTCGAGCGACATCATCGGCTGCAGGTGGCGCACACTGGCGAAGGCGGACAGCGGCCGGCCCGCGACGCGCTGCGTCGGGGAGTCGGGCGTCACCTGATCCGGAAAGGCGGCTTCGATCTCGCGCAACTCGCGGTAGAGCTCGTCGTAGGCGCGGTCGGAAATTTCCGGACGCGCCTCGACATAGTACAGCCGGTCGTGCCGGGCGATCTCGCGGCGCAGGAACGCCAGGCGGGTGTTGGCCTCGCGTTGATTCATCGAACCTTCAGTCTATCCAGCCTCAGAGCGGCATCGGATTGCAGAGGTTCTTGTTGGAATCCGCCACGCGTCCGCAATTAAAGCAGACAAAATTCGGGGTTTTGACCAGCTTCTTGATCTCCTCGAACCGCCCCTCGCTCGCCAGCACGCACAAATGGCCCTTGTGATCGTCGCACTCGCATTTTTTCGTCGCCATGGATTGTCTCCTTAATAATAATGCGCGCGAAGCCCGACGTCCGCGCCGTGGGATCAACTTACCGCAGCATATACCGCGCGGTCAATCCGCCCGCCCATCCAAAAACCTCGCCTAGCGTCGTTCCGACGTTTCATTCACGGGCATCTCGACATACGCCCACGCGGCGGCAGGGGCCTGCCGCCCTCCAGAAGAATGATCCGGTCATCGTTGAACGCCAGTGTCTAAAGCAAATCGGCATGCTCAAGGTTTTCCGGCAGCCGTTCGCGGTCGGGCGTCGTGTTCATGCCCACCGGCCCGGGCTTACGCCAGAGTTTGTGCCACACGCGCAGATTGTCGCTCACCGCCACGGCCACGATGCCGAGGATCGCCGCGCTCAGCCACAGATTCAGGCGGTTGCCCTGCGCGTGATAGGCGCGGATGTTGAGGATGTCGGCCGTAAAGGTTGTGACCACCAGAAACAGGCAGGGCAGCGCGGTCACCAGCGCATACCAGCGCTTGCGCGCGATGCGCAGGATGACCGTTGTGCCGACCGCCAGCGCCAGCGCGGCCAGGGTCTGGTTGGCCGCGCCGAACATCGGCCAGATGCTGGAAATGTCGCCCGTGTAAAGCATATAGCCCCAGGCGATCGAGACCGCCGCGCTCGTCAGCAGCATGCCCGGCGGCCAGCCGACTTCACGGAACCGCGGATGGGCATAGCCGAGCACGTCCTGCAGAATGTAGCGGGCGACGCGCGTGCCGGCGTCGATCGTCGTCAGGATGAACAGCGCCTCGAACAGGATCAGGAATTGGTAGAGGTAAGGCATCGCATGCTGCATGCCTTCGCCAAGCTTGCTGAAAATGTGCGCCATGCCGACGGCCAGCGAAACCGCGCCGCCGGGACGGTTGGTCACGTCGATCCCCACCCATTGGCTCAACTGCGCCAGTTCGACCGGAACCATGCCGAGTTTGGCGAAGACTTCGGGCCGGGAGTTGATCACAAAATAGTCGGACGGATTCAGCGTGCAGGCGGCGATCAGGGCCATCAGCGACACAAAGGCCTCGGTCAGCATCGCTCCATAGCCGACCATCGGTATACGCCGCTCGTTGTCGATCAGCTTCGGCGTCGTACCCGAGCCAATCAACGCGTGGAAACCGGAAATCGCGCCGCAGGCGATCGTGATAAACACGTAGGGCCACCACGGTCCCGAGACGATCGGCCCGCCGCCCCGGCAGAACGAGGTCGCGAAAGGCATGCGCAGCGCCGGATGCACGATGATCAAGCCGACGGCCAGCGCGCCCACCACGCCGATCTTCATGTAGGTGCTCAGGTAGTCGCGCGGCGCGAGCAGCAACCAGACCGGCAGCACCGCCGCGCAAAAGCCGTAAATCGGCAGGGCCAGCGACAAGGCCTTGCGGTCGAGCGTAAACCAGTGGCCCAGCGCCGTCTGCGCGACCCAGGGACCGGCGGCCACAGCGGCGATGACCAGCAGGACGCCGATCACCGAGCCGGACGCGATGGCGCCCGGCCGGAGACGGAACATGTAGAGTCCGACGCCGATGGCGATCGGGATTGTCGCGGCGATCGAAAAGACCCCCCAGGGATTGAGATAGAGCGCGTTGACCACGGCGACCGCCAGTCCGGCCAGCGACACGATGATGACGAACAGGATCGCCAGCGCCGTCAGAAAGCCGGTGACGGGGCCCACATCGCGCCGGGCGATGACGGCGATGGAATGTCCGTCATGGCGGACCGAGGCGAAAAGAATGACCATGTCATGCACGGCGCCCGCGAAAACGGAACCGAACAGAATCCAGAGAAAGCCCGGACCCCAGCCGTACTGCGCGGCGAGCGTTGGGCCGATCAGCGGGCCGGCCCCGGCGATGGCGGCGAAGTGATGGCCGAAGACCACCCAGCGGTTGGTGGGCATGTAATCGTGGCCATTCCGCAGCCGGTGCGCCGGCGTCGCCCGCGCCTCGTCCATCATCAGCACGCGGGCCGCGATAAAGGCGGCATAGTAGCGGTAGGCCAGCACGAAGACGCACAGCGCGACCGCAAGCAGTACGAGAGAATTCATGCCGGGAATAATACTTGAAACCTAACTGGCGCAAAACTTAAAAGCCGCCGATGCGCCGTCAGAGCGCGGCGCGCAGTTCGTGGACCAGTTGCGGGAGACGGCCTTCGCGGGCGGCTTTCACGAGGGCGCTGCCCACCACCACGCCGTCGGCCAGGCCGGCCACCGCGCGGGCCTGCGGCCCGTCGCTCACGCCGAAACCCGCCGCGATCGGCAGCGCCGTAACTTCGCGCAGCGTTTGAATCTGCGCCGCCGCATCGTCCGCCACATCGTGGCGCGCGCCCGTCACGCCGCGGAAGAGGATGTAATAGACGAACCCGGTCGCCTGCGCCAGGATCATCGACGCGCGTTCCTTCGGTGTCGTCGGCGCAATCAGCGGAATCAACGCCAATCCGTGCCGCGCCGCCGCCGCCCGCAGTTCGCCCGCTTCCTCGTAGGGCAGATCGACGATCAGCAGGCCGTCCGCTCCGGCCGCCGCCGCGTCGCGGCAAAAACGTTCGTAACCATAGGCGAAGACGGGGTTGGCGTATCCAAACAGCACGATCGGGGTCGCGAGATCGCGCCGCAGCCGCCGCACCAGTTCCAGTACCGTGCTCGTGGTTGTCCCCGCCTGGAGCGAGCGAAAGGCCGCGGCCTGGATCACCGGCCCGTCCGCCGTCGGATCGCTGAACGGCACACCCAGCTCCAGAATATCGACGCCCCCGGCCACCGCCGCCCGTATATCCGCTTCGGAGACGGTCATATTGGGATCGCCGGCCGTCAGGTAACCGACCAGCGTCTTGCGGCCCCGCGCGCGCCCCGCCTGAAAACATGCATCTATCCGGTTCATAAGCCTTCCGCCTCCTCCACGCTTGAAAGATCCTTGTCGCCGCGGCCGGACAAACAGACCACCAGCGTTCCGCCAGGGCCAAGTTTCGGCGCGCGCTTTTTCGCCTCCGCCAGGGCGTGGCTCGATTCCAGCGCCGGTAGAATGCCTTCAAGATGCGCCAGTTCGTGAAACGCCGCCAGCGCCTCGCGATCGGTCACCGCGCTGTATTCCACCCGCCGCGCATCGGCCCACAGGGCGTGTTCGGGCCCGACGCCGGGATAGTCCAGGCCGGCGCTGATCGAGTAGGCGTTGAGAATCTGGCCGTGCGGGTCCTGCAGGACATAGGACTTCGAGCCATGCAGAATCCCCACCTTGCCGGCCTCGATGCTCGCCGCATGCCGTTCCGTATCCAGGCCCTCTCCGCCCGCCTCAACCCCCACAAGTCGCACCGCCGCGTCATCGAGAAAGGGACGGAAGATCCCCGCGGCATTGCTGCCGCCGCCCACACAGGCCAGGATCATCTCGGGCAGCCGCCCGGCCTGGGCCAGTATCTGCGCCCGCGTCTCGACGCCGATCACGCTCTGAAAATCGCGCACCATCTCCGGATACGGATGCGGGCCGGCCACAGTGCCGATGACGTAAAAAGTATCGTCCACCTCCGCCACCCACGAGCGCAAGGCCTCGCTCATCGCATCCTTGAGCGTCTGCGTGCCGCTGGTGACGGGAATCACCCGCGCGCCCAGCAGACGCATGCGCTGAACGTTCGGCGCCTGACGCCGGATGTCCTCGACGCCCATATACACATCGCAACGCATGCCGAAACGCGCCGCCACGGTCGCCGTCGCGACGCCGTGCTGTCCGGCGCCCGTCTCGGCCATCAGTTTCTTCTTGCCCATGCGCACCGCCAGCAGCGCCTGCCCGACGGTGTTGTTGATCTTGTGCGCGCCGGTGTGGTTGAGATCCTCGCGCTTGAGATAGATCCGCGTTCCATAAACGGAACTCAGGCGCGGCGCAAAGTAAAGCGGCGACGGCCGTCCGACATAATGCTTCAGCAGCTCTTCGAACTCCCGCCGGAAAGCGGGGTCGCTCTGCGCCTCCCGATACGCCGCCTCCACCGCCAGCAGCGCCGGCATCAACGTCTCCGCCACATAGCGCCCGCCATAGGCCCCGAAATGGCCGGCGGCATCGGGAACTTTAACTATTTCCGTACCCATATTCGTTCACTCCTAACTGACACAGGTGGTAGGTGTAAGGTGGTAGGTGGTAGCACATTCTTCCCTAACACCTACCGACTAACACCTGCTTCCCGACCCTTTTCCTCTTATTCCAGCCCCGCTTTCCGCGCCGCGGCGCGGGCGCGGGCGATAAACGCCCGCACTCGCGCCCGGTCCTTGTGGCCGGGCGCCGCCTCCACCCCGCTGGCCACATCCACGCCCGCCGGACGCACGGCGCTGACCGCCTCAATCACGTTTTCCGGCGTCAGTCCGCCCGCCAAAAGCGTCGCATGACGGCGCGCAAATTCCGCCGCCGCGCTCCAATCCGCCGTCCGCCCGGCGCCGCCGTAAACGCCGGCCGGCGCAGCATCCACCACATAATATTCGGCGGGCCATTGGTCGGCCGGCGGCCGGCATAGCCTGTCAGACAATCGAACGGCTCGCCACAGCGGCAAGGGCATTGCTTGGAATTCCCCGCTCGCCTCGTCACCATGCAGTTGTATCGCCGTCAGCCCGCAATCGCAGGCCACCGTTTCAACCGTCGCCCGTGAGGCGTTGACGAATACGCCCACCTTGCGGGCGCCCGACGGGAGTTTTTCGCAAATCGCGCGCAAGGCCTTGGCGTCAATGCCGCGCGGCGACTTCGCGTAGGTCACGAACCCAAGATAATCCGCCCCCGCCTCCAGCGCCGCCAGCGCATCGTCATAATTGGCCAGGCCGCATATTTTGACTGAAAACATATAACTGCCCGCACTTTCCACCCTACAACCACACCTTCAGCGCGGCGCCGGGATCGGCCTGACGCAAGAGCGCTTCACCGACCAGAAAACCGCGATAACCCAGCGTTTCCAGGGCGCCGAGATCGTCCGCATTTCGTAGACCGCTCTCCGCGATCCAGATCCGCTCTTCAGGCAGCTTCACGGCCAGGTTTCGCGCGATAGCCAGATCGGTCTTCAGCGTTGTCAGGTCGCGATTGTTGACGCCCACCAGCGCGTCCGGGCAACGCTCGATGTGCGCCAGTTCCGGCTCGCCATGAATTTCCACGAGCGCTTCCAATCCGAGCGCCGTGGCCTCGGCAGCCAGGCGGCCGCAGGTCTCGGGGTCCAGCAACGCCGCAATCAGCAGCACCGCATCGGCGCCCCAGGCCGCGGCCTCCAAGATCTGGTAGGCGTCCACGATAAAATCCTTGCGCAGAATCGGCAACTCCACCGCCGCGCGCACGGCCAGCAAATCCTCCCGCGTCCCGTCGAAATGCAGCGGTTCCGTCAGCACCGAAAGCGCCGCCGCGCCCGCCGCCGCATAAGACTGCGCGATCGCGGCCGGAAAATAGGGCTCGCGCAAAACCCCGGCCGAGGGACTGCGCCGCTTGATCTCCGCGATGACCCGGCGTCCGGGCCGCATCAGGGCCGCGCGCAGCGAGCGCGGTTTGCGGCGCGCCGCAATCCAGCGCAACTCCGCCTCCGGCAGCGCCACCCGCGCCGCCGCCACCGCCAGGCGCCGTTCTTCGGCAATCTGGAATAGAAGATTTTTCATGCTGAATTCATTTTAGCGTTCATTCACTCAATCATCCCTTGTTTGCATTTCTGCCTCGAATATCGCACATTATTAGCCGCCATGATCACGTTGACTCAAACCAATCCGTACCTGCGCGATCCGGCGCAACGTCGCGCAATGTTGGAGGCCAACGCCCGCCAGTCATCCCTCTTCGATGGTGCCTGGCTTCCGGTCTCACGCCTCGCGCATCATCCGCCCCTCCATCCGCCTCGCAATCGCCTCGGCAAAAAAGACTGCCAGCGGCTCGTAATTCTGCCCATACCCGCGTGTCACCGCCGCCAGGTACCGCTCGCGTCTTGAAACCTTTCCCCGGCCCTCGAAATCGTAATGCGGAGCAGGTAGCCCGACCTGTAGCGCCATCAGATCGGCCAACCATCGAGCCGTACCGAGCATTTGCTGGTTCGCATCGGGCTTCTTCAACCGGTCATTGTCAGTTCACAGGTGTCTTTCCGCCACGGCATTCTCCGGCAGCCCGAGCGTCTTGAAATACCGCCTCTTCACATCATCGGCAGGCATGCCGAAGCCTCGTTTCTGGAGTTCGAGATCCACGTACTCGGTGAACTGAACGCATCGAGAGACCATCATGCCCTTCATGGGTTGGGTGTTGAGACCCAGGAAGTAACATAGCCCGTGAATTGACGATCCGTACCGATCAAGAACGGTATCGCGTGCCTTGTCGCCGTCAGGGAACCTGCCGTTCTGATCCAGCATATGCCCGAACACTTCTCTTTCGGGTAAGTGCGGTTGTGCCGTGCGCACTGACCGATAGGCGTCCGTTGCCCATGTCACCAAGGCATCGGCGGCGTTCTTCATGTTCCGATGCATTAACCAGTTGACTATGCCCATAGGTCCCTCCTGATTTACAGACTGCCTCCGCCTATCTCTTCGGCGGGTACTTCAAGTCGATGTCCTTCCCGAAGTCAGGTTTGACAACATAGTAGCCGCCACGCTCGGCCAAGTTCAGATGCTCAATCGCATAACTGAAGCGCGCCTCATCCAGTCTTTCAGGAGTCGCTACCGTTCCGTTTCGGAACACGTACCGGTAGAGGACGGTTGCGTAGATTTCGACGACGTTGTCTGCATCCATCCGGCTGGATAACGAACTGACGGTGTTGGCGGTAAGACGGATGACCGGTTCCGATAGTCCGAGGCCCAAACTGTCGTTGAGTTCCACAAGGTGCCTCGTGATGGCGTCGTGCAGACTCATGCCGCTCTGCATGAATTCCTGAATAGCACGCTTGATCTGTGCCTCCTGCTTCTTGTACTTGAAAAAGCCGAACATGCTACACCTCTTTCTACTTCCTGAAGAGATAACGCCAGATGCTCAGTAAGACTGGCCACAACAGAACCTTAGAAATCATGCCTGTGAGGCGCGTTTCCGGTCGCCCAAGGTAGAGCGGTCTGTTGATTATGGGTTGGGAAAGGTCTCGGAGCACCATCACCACGCCAATGACAAGGTACAGCAACAAGAAAACCCACATATCTTTCTCCTCTCATGCGAACGCCGCGGTTCACGCGCGGGCTGAGTGCGCAGCGCGCGGACCGTCGTGTGGAACCGCTTGTTGTTGGGCCTGTGGCTGTAATCCACCTACAGCCTTTGCAACCAGAGCGCCACGCATCTTGGTCAACTCTTCTGTTCCAAGCACACGCCGAAGCTTTTTCACCAACGTCTTGATCGCCAGTTCATCAGTCAGCTTTTCCCCTTGCCACTCTGGGAAAGCCATGATTTTCGCGAAAGTGTTGTACATAGACGTTAGAGCCTTTTGACGCTCTTCGCCTTCCTTTGTCTCTCCATCGATTGCCTTTACATAGCCCGCATTTGCACCAATTGATCTCAGGGCAGTCTCGAAAGGCTCTATCCCCGCCTCGACGTCGTCAGTTAGCCAGACGATGAATTGATTCCTGATGTTGCAAAGGTTGCGCGTATGCTTCAGGACCTCCTCGTCAGTGGGCCCTAGACGCAGCAGCGTGCAGAGTGACTTTTGGGCCTCTTCGACATATGCCTCGCTGAACGCGACATGTTTATCAAAGGCGATATTCGCCATGTGCGAGCTCGCGCCGAGAACAAACTGGTTCTGGGCGTCCTGTATTAGCATGGCGCGCTCGTGGGCCGCCTGATCTCGCAGTATCTGCACGAGTAGACCGAACAGCGATCCCACCAAGGGGAGCCCCGCAAGCAACTGAAGGAGGCCTTCTGGACGAGCAACAGCGAATATCGCACCGGAAATAACGAAGATGCCGCCGATGCCGAAATAGGTTTTGTGGCGTTGTGTCATAAATGACTCAGAGGGTTAACAGGTATTCGCCATCAAACATGTCGTCCCACGAAACCCGGTAGCGGGATGATATGCATCAAAGTCGGTATTGATCTGCATGTGGTTATGAAAATAAGTTGATGCATATTAACCCTTGAGTGGAGGCGTGATATGCATCAGACATGGTCTCGATTTGTGGCTCCGACGGATACTGATTCCCCTGCCTGTGCGGGTACGCACGCAGACAGGCGGTACCCGATAGTATACATCGTAATTCAGTTTGCGCCTTACTCATGCTTGCCTCAATTGGTCCACCCGCCGCCCGCCCAAACAGTTCCACTTTCGTGTATTTCGCGTGTTTCGTGACCAACATATTCTGCTCCGCCCGCCATCCAACCGCCCCAAAGTTCTTTACTTTATTCGCGATCCGTAAACGGTTCCGGCTTCCGCCACGGCTGCAATCTGTCGCTTCGATGCTCTTTTACGATCATCTGTCTTTTTCCGAGCCTGGTAAAAATGGACGAGCTTGCGGGAATCGAACTCACATCGTGCCGATATTGCTTTTCTGGAATCCCATATCCGTTGCAGTGTTGAATCGGTCATGACATATCCTCCGTACAGAGTTCAATCGGCGTGACCAACGCGGGGACAAATAGCCCCAATCGTGTGTTGATTATCCGTATGTGTTCAAACTTGTTTGCATTTGCAATATGGCTGCAATTCCAAGTGAGTAAGAAGTCGCACTTGTGGTAGGACGCAAGCGCCAAATGCAACGCATCGCCAAGGCGTTCCCGCGGCATCAGATGATTGGTGAGGTACGTGTCAATAATCTCCGCTATCTCATCCGGCATGTCCAACCGCGGAAGCCCGCCCACCAACTTAACAGCGTCTGCCTGCGCCTGATACTCACCCTCCTCCAGTTCGGCAATGACGCCATCACTCGTGACAAGTTCATAGCGATCCTTGTACCGGCCCCACCATTCCCGCGTCCATGTTCTTCGGGCAATCATCTCCGGTTCCTGTCTGTTCTCGTAGAAGAAACTGGGGATTGAGGTTTCTATGTATACACTCTTCATGGTGGGAATGCTACTCGACTTGGTTTATTTCTTCGCTGACCAATGTAAGGCGCAGTGCCCGGCATTATACATGATAATTCAGTTTGCGCCTTACTCATGCTTTGCCTCAAATTGCTCCGCCCGTCGCCCGCCCAATCGGTTCCTGTTTCGTGTATTTCGCGTTTTTCGTAGTCAAAACCGCACCGCAGCAACCAAACATGCAACTTCAAAGCTACTCTGCCCGCATCCGTTGTACGAGAGCAATCATCAAACATTCCACTTCAAATCATGCGTTCGAGACCCGTACCGCGCGGGTTGCCAATCGCCTCGATTTGGTTGGGCCTGTATCTTTTGCATGCAAGGCATCGAGAACGGCCATGGGGTTGCGGGATGCTATTCTCAGTAATGCCTTGGCCGGGCCTTCGGGCTGGCGTCTGCCTTGCTCCCAGTTTTGCAGGGTTCGTGCGCTCACTCCGATCATTACGGCAAAGTCGCTTTGCGACACGTCCAACTGCTCCCGAACCATGCGAATCTCCGGGGGTCTGATCTCATATGTACGGCTTGGCTCCCGGTGTCCAGCCTTGATCTCTCCTGCTTCCCTGATGCTGTCGACCAGTTTCGTGAAGGTATCGTTTTTCATAACATCCACTCCTTTATCATCGCCCGGAGAAACTTCAACTGCTCCGGTGTGAGATCATCCTGTTCCGTTTTCCTGTATGGCAACAGCATATAGATCTTCACTGGCGGATGCCAGTAGTAGATAATCCGTAAGGCACCTCGTTTGCCTCTGCCGGGAAGATTCCACCGCACCTTCCGCAAACCACCCCCACCGCGAATGATGTCTCCGGCATCCGGTTTGAACATCAGCGCCGTTTGGAGCATGCGGTACGTGTCATCCGGCAGCAGGCGTTTGATCTCTTTCGTAAAGATCGATGTCTCGACGAAAATCATGGTGTCACTATACGCCAATGACGTATGTTGTCAATATCAACTTTCGCTTTCTATTTTACTGTTCACAACTCTGACCTCACCCATTCGTCCGCCTGACCAGTTTCTGCAGCACCTCTTCGGCGCGGCCGCTGTCCAGCGCGGCTTCGGCCAGTTTCAAGCCCTCGCGCAAATTATCCGCCTTGCCGCCCGCCACCAGGCCGGCGGCGGCGTTGAGGCAGACGATATTCCGGCGCGGGCCCTTTTCGCCCGCCAGGATACGCCGGATAATGCCGGCATTTTCCGCCGGATCGCCGCCCGCCAGCTCCGCGGGTTTGGCCAGTTCCTCGAAAAACTCCAGCGGATCGAGGTCGTAGGTCTTGATGCGGCCATTGTGCAATTCGCTCACCCGTGTGCGGGCGGTGGTGGTGATTTCGTCCAACCCGTCATGTCCATGCACCACGAACACCCGCCTGCTGCCCAGCCGGCGCAGCACCTCGGCCAGCATTTCGGTCAATTCCGGCGCGAACACTCCCAGCACCTGACATTTGGCGCCCGCCGGATTGGCGAGCGGACCGAGCACGTTGAAGATCGTGCGCATACCGAGCTCGCGCCGCACCACGCCCGCGTGTTTCATGGCCGGATGCAGGGCCGGCGCATACAGAAAGGCCAGCCCGAATTCGTGCAGGCAGGCTTCCATCGTATCGGGCGGCGCCTCGATGTTGACGCCCAGCGCGGCCAGCACGTCGGCCGAGCCGCACTTGCTGGTGACGGCCCGGTTGCCGTGTTTGGCAACGGGCACGCCGGCGCCCGCCGCCACCAGCGCCGCCGCCGTGGAGATGTTGAAGGTGCTGGCGCCGTCGCCGCCCGTGCCGCAGGTGTCGATCACCGGCAGGCCGCGCGGATCCACGAAGACCGCGTGCCGCCGCATCGAGCCCGCCGCGCCGGCGATTTCATCCACCGTCTCGCCGCGCACGCGCAATCCCATCAGCAGCGCGCCGATCTGGGCCGGTGTCGCGGCGCCGGCCATGATCAGATCGAAGGCCGTGGTCGCCTCCGTCTCCGACAGCGCCTTTCGTTCCGCCACATGCTTTAAAAAGGTTTTCATTGCGAGATTCTTTCCTTCCGGCATCGCTCAGCGATCCCATCACGCATGACCAGCAGGTTCTTTGACCACGGATTACACTGATGTCACGGATAATCTAAAAGGGCTATTCAACTACGAAACACGCGAAAGGCGCGAAAAGAATTACCTGGGTAATTCGAAGACTTTTAAGTTGCCATGGTTGATCCGCCAACCAGCCATTTTCGCGCTTTTAGCGTGTTTCGCAGTTAAATCTTTCTTATTCGTGCCATCCGTGTAATCCGTGGCGATTTTTCACCTTCCACCCTCCACCTTCCACCCCCCACCTCGTGTAGTGAGTTCCAAAAAGTTCCTCAGCAATCTTTTTCCCGTCGGGGTCAGGACGGACTCGGGATGGAACTGCACGCCGTAGGTCGGATGTGTGCTGTGATGCATGCCCATGATCTCGCCGTCCTCGCTGAAGGCGTCGGGGATCAACGTTTCCGGCACGCTCGACGCCGTCACGGCGAGGGAATGGTAGCGCCCGGCGGTGAAGGGATTGGAGAGCCCGCGGTAAAGCGGCGAGGCGCCTTCCGTGAAACTGACCTGCGACACCTTGCCGTGCATGATGCGTTGCGCGCCCGCGACGGTCGCGCCGAAGGCCACGCCGATGGACTGGTGGCCGAGGCAGACGCCCAGCAGCGGCGCCTTTCCGCTCATGCGCCGGATCAAGGCCACGGAAATTCCGGCTTTCTCGGGAGTGCATGGCCCGGGCGAAATCACCACGGCATCGGGCGCCAGCGCCACGATCGCGTCCACGGTTGTGGCATCGTTGCGGAACACCCGCAGGTCCGCCCCCAGCCCGCCCAGCATCTGGACCAGGTTGTAGGTGAACGAGTCGTAGTTATCGAGCATCACGATCATTTTGCGTTTTCCCCCAAATCCAGCCCGCGCGCGGCCAGTTCAACCGCGGCCCGCAGGGCGCGGGCTTTTTGACAGGTTTCCTGATACTCCCGCTCGGGATCGGAATCGTAGACGATCCCCGCGCCGGCCTGCACCGAGACCTGGCCGTCGCGCACATCCAGCGTCCGGATGGTGATCGCCAGATCCATGTTGCCGTCATAACTCAGATACCCGACCGCGCCGCCGTAGGCGCC
This sequence comes from bacterium, assembly GCA_025360745.1. Taxonomy (GTDB): domain Bacteria; phylum Verrucomicrobiota; class Kiritimatiellia; order CAIKKV01; family CAIYGI01; genus CAIYGI01. The sequence continues at coordinate 15,204 of JANYBP010000011.1, read as the reverse complement.
GCGCGGTTCCGGTTCCAGTTCGTGAATGATCTCCATGGCGCGAATCTTGGGCGCACCGCTCAGCGTGCCGGCCGGAAAACTCGCCGCGATCACGTCGTAAGCGTCCAGTCCCTTGCGCAGCACGCCTTCGACGTGCGACACGAGGTGCATCACATGGCTGTAGCGTTCCACGATCATGGACTCGGTCACCTGCACGCTGCCGATCGTGGCGATGCGGCCGATGTCGTTGCGCGCCAAATCCACCAGCATCACATGTTCCGCGCGTTCCTTCTCGTCCGCCAGCAGTTCGCTCGCCAGTTCGCGGTCGCGCGCCTCCGTGGCCCCGCGCGGCCGGGTGCCGGCGATCGGACGGATCTCGATCCGGCTGCCGGTGAGGCGCACCATCACCTCCGGCGAAGAGCCCACCAGCGTCTGTCCGCCGATTTTGAGAAAGAAGGTGTAAGGCGACGGGTTCAGCAGCCGCAGGGCCCGGTAGAGTGTGAAGGGCGAGAGCCGCGTCCGCGCCGTAAAGCGCTGGCTCAGCACGGTTTGAATGATGTCCCCGGCCTGAATGTAGCGTTTCGCGGCGGCGACCATCCCGCGGTAGGCGTCGGGCGTCATGTTCGAGCTGAACTCGACCGCGCCCGAGGCGGTCTCCGTCATCGGCTCCGCCGGACGGCTCAGCGTCGTTTCGATGCCTTCGATCGCCAGCGCCGCGGCGGCATAGGCGGCCTGCGGCGAACTGTGCAGCGCCGGACGCGAACCCACGACGATCTTGATCGTATGGCGCAGATTGTCGAAAACAATCACCTGGTTCGCGCGCACGAAGCGGCTGCGCGGGCCGGCGAACGGCCCGGCCGCAGTCTTGGGCGCCGGCAGCCGTTCGAACTCCTCCGCGGCCTCGTATCCCAGAAAGCCGACCACGCCGCCGATGAAGCGCGGCAAGCCCGCCATGGGCGCAACGCGCACGCCTTTGTACACCTCGCGCAGGCGCTCCAGGTGTCCGGTCGGGCCATGACTGTGATCCACGTCCAGAAACGGTTCCGGGTTCACGCCGACAAACGAATAGCGACCCCAGGTTTCGCCGCCCTCCATGGATTCCAGCAGAAACACCGTTTCGCGATCCACGAAACGGCGCAGCACGGTGACCGGCGTTTCCATGTCCGCCATGCGTTCCTTGACCACCGGAATCACGTCATATTCCGCCGCCAGCCGCACATATTCAGACTCGTTGGGTGAGATCATGTTTCTACTTATAGAAACATCCGCGGCCAATGTCAACGGCAAAAATCATGCAACCAGTAATGGGTCAGCGCCGCATGGTGTGCTTCGTGGCGCAAGCGCCCCGCTTGCGCCCCTGGTCAGTTTGCACGTCACTTGCCTGGTTGCAGCAAACCGCGGGCCGGCCTATTGCGCGCCGACGGCGTCGCGTATGGCGCGCAGCGTTTCGCGGTCCTTGATCGACAATACCGCGCTGGAGTTCATCAGCTCGCCGGCCAGTTTGCCGGCTTTCTTTTTGTCGCCGTTCTTGAGATAGGCCTCGGCCAGATGGATTTGCACGGAGGGTTCGGAGGGGTTAAGTTTGCCGGCCCTGAGCAGCGCCTCCAGGGCCTCCGGGTAACGCCCCTGCTTGATCAGCAGCACGCCCAGCGTGTCCCAGGCGACGTAAGCCTCCTGGTTGATCGCCAGCGCCTCGCGGGCCACTTGTTCGGCTTCGCCCAGGGAGTTGCGTTCCTGCAGCACCCAGGCCAGGTCGTTCAGCGGGGCGAAGGCGCGCACCTTCTCGACGCTGCGCCGGAAGGAAGTCTCGGCCAGCACGAGTTCGCTGCGCCGGACCTGCAACGATCCCAGCACGTAATTGCCGAAGGCGCTGTCGGGCTGCAAAGTCAAAAGCATCTTCACATGCGCCTCCGCGAAGTCGGCGCGCGCCTCGCGCACATCGAGTTGCAGCAGGATTTCCAGGGCTTCCGTGCTCGAGGCGCGCATCGTCAGGGCCTGTTCGAATAATTTGCGGGCCTCCGGCAGGTCCGCGCGCGCCATGACAATCTGTCCGCGCACCATCAACGCCACATAATCGTTCTTGCCCGCCGCGGCCAGTTTGCGCTCGACTTCGCGCAGCGCCGTCATGTCCTTCTGCTTGATCATGACCGTCGCCAGCAGCGCCCAGCCCGCCGTCAGGTCTGGCGCCAGATCGACAACTTCCTGCAAAGTCACACGGGCCTGGTCGGTCTTGCCGGTCAGGAGCTCCATCACGGCATAATCGAGCGCCAGCCGTTCCTTGGGCACGCCGAGTTGCTCGGCCCGTTTCAGGTACTCGGTCGCCTCGGGGAAGTGGCGGCGCCGGATGGCCGCCCGCGCCAGGCCCAGCAGCGCGCCGCTGTTCTTCGGGTTGCGATCCAGGAGTTGCTTGAAGAGCGTCTCGCCCTCTTCGATCTGGTCGCTGCCGAGGTAGACCCCGGCCAGCGAGGCGGTCAGTCTGTCGGTCTGTCCGGCCGGCGAAAGCTCGATGGCTTTCTTCAGCCCGATGACGGCCATGCCGGGCTGCCCGGAAAGCGCCCAGGTCATGCCCAGGTCCACGAACGCCTCCGGCAGACGGATATAACCGTAGTAGCGCGACACCGCCCAGATGCGGTAATGCTCCTTGATCCGCCCCATGGCATCCTCGAAATCGGCCACCACCATCTCGGGATCGGCCGTTTCATAGCCGCGCCGCAGCATGGCGTACTGGTTCATCATCGCGCTGATGTTGTCCGGTGTGATCGCCCGCGCGCGCCGGTAGGCTTCCCAGGCGTCGGCGTCGCGCTTGCTGTCTTCAAGCAACACGCCCAGGTTGTTGGCCACCATGCTGGCGTGCCGCAGCAACTGCTGCGCCAGCGGCGCCAGCATGCCGCGCTCGGCGACGACGCGCAGCAGGTCGGCCAGGAAAAGTTCCCGCGAGAAGGCGGTCTGCGCCTTCCAGAGCGCTTCAAGATTACAATCCTGCCCTTCGCGATAACCGAAGAAAACCAGTGTGTTTGGCGCCGCCTGGCGCCCCGCAGCCAGCCAGAGATCCGGCAGGGGCATGATCGCAAGCTTGTTTTCGATCCCTGGTTCCGTGGCGATCCACTCCCTCAGCAACGGCAGCCCGCCGACTTCGAGCAGGCTTTTCAGGCGCGGATTCTTTAAGTGGCGTTCGATCGTCCGCATGTAATTTGCGTTCGCGGTCCAGCGCAGGTTGATCACCTGCACGGGCGAGCGCAGATCGCGTCCGGCAAGCGCGATATTGTCGTCCAGCACGCCATCGGTCAGCAGCAGGGAGCGCCCGTCCATGCTTTGCACGACGGCGCGGGCGTAGGCGTTGATCGCGCCGGCTTCGCGCGCGTCCGCCAGCGTGACGTTGAACCAGGCGGTCGCCGCGGCCGCCAGCACGCCGAGACCGGCCAGCAGGGGACCGCCCCAGTGGCGAAACCAGCGCCGCGCCCCCGCAGCCTCTTCATCCCACAGCAGCAGGGAAAGCCGGGCCCAGTAAGCCAGCAGGTAGCCCCAGGTGACGGCCATCAGCGCGTAGGGCGTAACCCGCAGCGCGCCCAGCCCCGTCATGCGCCACGGCGCATACGGCGCGTTGTAAATGACACCCGCGAGGATCACGGTCAAGACCAGGTGCAGAAAATAGAATCCCCGGTCGCGCTCCTCGTTGAGCGCCCGGCGGACAATGAAAAACATGGTCACGAACGGCACAATGCCGATTAGAATCACTATCAAAAAACCGACCTGCTGCAGACTGCCGGCCAACTCGCGCGCGTTGCCGACCAGAATGTGGGCCATGACCCGGTACCACGGGGGCGACCCGCTGAGCAGCCAGCCGTCGCTCTGCATGTAGCGCCACACCGTCTCGCCCAGCAATGCCAGTCCCGCCAGTCCGGCCAGCGGCGACAAGGTCCAAAAACCCGTAGAGCCCAGCCGTTCCTCACGCCACGCCAGATAGAGCGTCGCCAGCGCAAGCACGGGCGCCGCCGCGATAAAGGCTGACGATTCCACCACGCCGATCCCGCACAGGAAGGCCAGTCCGGCCGCCGTGGACAGCCGGAAGCGCCGCCAGAGGGAGTGCATCAGCCAGGCCGCGCACGCCAGCAGCAGCAAACTTAAACTGGCCGTGTGCGCGCGGTTGGACGCCATCCAGAAAGGCAGACTGAACGTCAGAAATAGCCCGGCGCCCAGCGCGCCCAGCGTCACGGCCCAGTCCATCTGCCGCCGGTGTTCCGGGACGGTCTCGATCACGCTTCGCAAAAAGAGTCCCACCACATGCGTCAGCACCGCCACCACCGCCGCGCCGCACAGCGCGCCGAACACGTTCATGTTTGCCGCCAGGTCGCCGAACGGCAGCCGCCCGATCAACGCCATGGCCAGATCCCAGAGCGGGTTGTTGGGCGTGCCGAACGGCGTCAGCCCCGCATGCTCGGCCAGCATCCGCGCCGATTCGCCTGGGAACGCGCCGCGGCTCAGCGTCACCAGATATGTTGCCAGGGCCGCCAGACCGCATACCGGTGCGGCCAGCCGTGTCCACCACGCGCGTTGTTCGCTCATGAAACGATGACTCCAAGGTTAAGCATGCGGACATAATACCCGCCGCCTTCGAGTTCTGGCAATCGCAAAGCGCGCCGTCTTCGCTCTACACACACCCACCGCCTGTTCTCATTCTGCTCCCGGCGGCCTCGGCGAGGCCGCCCTACCATGTTTCTCCACATCGCCGCCCCATTCCCGGGCGGCTTGTCCCTGCCGCGATGTTTATGCTAAAAGTTTCCGGCGTGACGATGAGTTCCCGCCTCACCGACCGCAAGCAATTGGAACTGGACCTTTTTCCGTACCGATCGGTTACAAAATGAAATCTTCTTCCGCGCCAACTCATGTGCTGGTTGTCAATTCCGGCAGTTCGTCCCTGAAATTCACCGTCTACTCGATGGCGCCCGAGCGGGTGCTCGCCAAAGGCATCGTGGACCGCATCGGCCAGGGCCGGCCGACCATGAACTACGAACGGATCGCGGACGGTCTGGTGTTCAAGAAACCCGTCCAGGTGGCGAATCACGATGACGCGCTGCGTCTGGTCTGCGCCCAACTCGTGGATCCGGCGGGCGGCGTTTTGCGCAGTCTCGAAGAGGTTGACGCCATCGGCCACCGCGTGGTGCATGGACGCGACGTGTTTCACGACTCGGTGATCGTCAACACGCAGGTCAAGGAGACCATCCGCGAGTGCTTCAGCATCGCCCCGCTGCATAATCCCGCCAACCTCGGCGGCATCGAGTCCTGCGAGCGCGTCTTTTCCGGTGTGCCCAACATCGCCGTCTTCGACACGGCCTTTCACCACACCATGCCGCCCTGGACTTACCTCTACGCCATTCCCTACGAATACTACGAGAAATACGGCATCCGCAAATACGGCTTCCATGGCACCTCGCACAAGTTCGTCTCGCAGGCCACGGCGCAGTACCTGCAGCGGCCGATCGGGGAATTGCGGCTGATCACAGCCCACCTCGGAAACGGCGCCAGCATCACCGCGGTGGACCGCGGCAACGTGCTCGATACAAGCATGGGCATGACCGCCCTGAACGGTCTGATCATGGGCACGCGCTCGGGCGATATAGACCCGGCCGTCGTGCTGCACCTCGTCCGCAACGGCATGAGCGCCGATCAGATCGACAATCTGCTCAACAAGCAGAGCGGCCTGCTGGGACTGTCCGGCATCGGCAGCGGCGACATGCGCGACAACATCGCCGCCGCCGAGGACGGCAATCTCCAGGCGCGCCGCGCGATTCGCATGTTCGTCCACCGCCTCGTATCCTACATCGGCTCCTACTTCACGATCCTCGGCGGCGCGGACGCGCTCGTTTTCACCGGCGGCGTCGGGGAAAACAGCGCCTATATCCGCGCGCTGGTGCTGCGCCAGCTGGCCTGCCTGAACTGCTTCCCCGACGACACGGCCAACCAGTCCGCCATCGGCGCCGGCGCCACCATCAGCACTCCCGAAAGCCGGCTGAAGGCGATTGTCATGCCGACCAACGAGGAATTGATGATCGCCCGCGAAACCGTGCGGTTGTTGACCGTCCCCAGCGTGCCGCCGCCAACCGCGGGTTGACCCGGTTCCATCCGGTCCCCTGCACCCGTTGGTCCGGGTGTGTCTTCCCGCGGTTTTCGGTTTGAGGCGGCCTTATTTGGCCGCGGCCAGTTTTTCCAGCAGCGTGTTGCGCCACTGGGTCAACTTGGAAGCGTTATCGATGGCGTCGAAAAAGCCCGCCTCCTTGTTTTCGCCGCTCTTCTTGGAACGGCTGGCCCTGGCCTCGTCGAGAATTTTGTCGAGCACCTTGAGCGCCGCCGGATCCTTGGCGAAGCGCTTCTGGTAGGTGGCAATGACGCGCCGGTCGTCGAGGCCCTCGCGCTGTCCTTCCATCCAGGGTGAGGGAATGGTCTGATAGGGTGTCGTCCAGGCGGTGACCGCCAGGTCGCCTTTACGGCCGGAGATATCCCACGAATCGTCCCAGTTGTATGCCCAGGCCGTGCACCCGCTCGAGCCGAAGGAGCCATAGAAGAATCCGAACGAGAAGCGCTGCGATTCCGGCATGCCGCCGCCGAGCGCGGTGTACTGCCAGAAGAGCTTGTCCTTGCCGCCGCGGGCCTTGGCCGCCGCGCCGGCCTTGCGGACCTTGTTGGCCACGTCGAGATCCTCGCCCACGGCGTTTGTGTTGTAGACGTCGATATCGTCCACGAAGACATTCCACAGCTCGACGATGCCCTGCCAGTTCCTGACATGATGAATGCACCCGTAAACGCGGATGCGCGGGTCGGCCTCACGAATCGCGGCACAGGCGTCCTTGAAGAACGACTTGATCCAGGCCCCGCGGCTGGCCCATTTCTGCGGCTCATCGTGCGGCGTTGGAAAGAGTTCGAGCCAGCCGTTTGACACGGCGTGCTCGTTCAGCGTACGCATCCACTCGACGAAGCGGCTCCTTGTTTCGGGCAACAGGTTCTTGCCGTTCTGAGCGGTGCACCACTGCTCGTACGTCATTTTTTTATCCATCGTTCCAAGCTTCGAAAACAGGGTCAAGGTGTTGGGCATCTTGGCGGAGTTGCCGCCCAGATACCAGATGGCCCCTGTGAACCCGCGCCGGCGGGCGCCCTTCATCCAGTCGTCCGGATAGGTGAAATCGAAGACGAGCTTGCCGTCCTTGAGCGCCATCGGCGGGGCGAAACTGGCGTACCAGAGCAGCGCGCCGCCGTAGTTGTAACGGCGTTCGAACTCGAGGTCGTGCATCGGCGGCATCCGCGAGTAACAGCCGAACATGGCGATGCCGGCCTCGTCCATGGTCTGGAGGTCCACCGGCAGCACTTCGACTTCCAGCGGCAGCTCGACCTTGCCTTCCTTCGCTTTGATGGCGATCGTGCCCTTGTACAGGCCCGGCGCGCTTTCGCCGCGTCTGGTTTCGATGTTGAAGAAGAACCAGTGCGACCGGCCGGCCTGGATGTCGACGGCGTAAGCGGGCCAAAAGCGCATCGGCGTCCACTTGCCGTCCAGCAGCGCATACTCGGCCGTGCGCCGTTCCACCACGGCCTTGAGGATCTTGCCGGAGGCGTCCGTAAGCGGCGTAATCTCGTAGTCAACGCCGGTCAAGCCGGCGCCGTTGGCATAGACGCCGAAGGAGCCCGGCTCGAGTTCATTCAAGCACATCCGCACCTTCACCGGTTTGCCCAGCGTGCCGGGCAGACCGCCACAGTCCTGGAAAAGCCGGCAGCCGGGATCCCACGGGAAGACCGCCAGCGGTCCCGTAGCTTTGGGCGGGGCTTTCACAACCGGCGGGGGATTTTTCTCGCGCGCCGCGCTTTGCTCGGCCGCGATCTGCGTCCGGCATTCGGCGTAGAAGCGCGCTTCGTCGCCGGGCGCGTCTTTGCGGACGGTCACGGAGGCGACCGGCAAATCGGCCGGTGCCGAAATTTCAAAGGCCGTCAGCTCCGGCGCGTTGCGCGCGGGATCCAGGGAACTGACCAGCCGGGCGACCATGTCCCAGGGCAGCGGAATCGCGGCGGTCTTCCACTGGCCGTCGTTGGCGCCGCCGAACTTGTGGAGCGGCCAGTAGCCGAAATTCCTGGCGATACCGCTGAAAATATGGAACTGCGCGGGCTTGGCGAGCACATCCTTGTACTTCACATCGAGCACAAAACGGTCGCCTTCGGCTGGTCGCAGGTCGCCGGCCTTCCACCAGGCCTTGACACGCGCCTCGCCGGCCTTGGCGACGAGCGCCTTGCGGCACCTGGTTCCGCCTTCATTGACGACGCCGGACCAGCCCGCCATGTCGAACTGGCCATCGGACATGGCAGACAGTTCAAAGGTCGCCACGGGCGCCGCCGGCTCGGCTGCGCCAACCCTGCCCACCGATCCGCCACCCATCAGCGCCAATGCCGCCGCCACAAGTACGACGACACGCCGTCTGCTCGTTCGCATACGTCCTCCCGATGTTTATTTTTCCTGGTTAACTCCAACATCCAACACCCGCACACAGTAAAATTATACTCGCGGCAACCAGCCGTTCGCCGCCCGCGTCATGCGTCACCAATACGGCGGACTGACGCATCCCGTGGCGCAAGCGTTCCGCTTGCGCATTGCACGCGGGCCGCTTTCGCCACGAACCGACAGTCCGCGTCACTAAACCGGTCCGCGTTTTTTTCATTTCGCCTGGCCGCCATAGCAGAGCACCTTGCCGCTCCTGGTGACGATGATAGCATTCCCGTTGGCGATGGAAAGTCCGTCGGGGATCGCGCGCTCACCGAAAGCCACGGAATTCAGGCATTTGCCGTCGGCCGCCGACCATGCCTGCAGCGTGGACTCGACCTTGGGATCGTCGGTCGGCGAGCCGCCGACCCAGTAGATCGTATCCGATGCCAGCACCAGGCCGTCCACCCGCATCCCCGCCGCGGGCAAATCCCACTTGATCTTCTTGGGCGCGTCCGCCGCCGCCAGCCGCTGTTCGGGGGCCAGCAGATCCTTCACTTCCTTCCTGGGAACGAGCAGCGTGGCGATCGAGAGTTTGTCCGAAAAGGCGACATTGATACCCGCGATCCTCATGTCCCCGAGCTTTTCGCGACGCGCGGAAATCTGGTGGCGCGCGCTGCTCGACAGGTAATCGTCGAGCGCCGAATAACTGCCGACGCCGCCGATGGAGCGCAACACGATGTTCAGGCAGCCCGGCGGTTCCGCGCTCGTGTTGCTCATCGTTTTGGAGGCCGTGATAACTAGTTTGGCGTTGATCATGAAGCCGTCGCCGGAGGGTTTGCCAACCAGCAGGTCCGCGCTGACCGCGTTTGTGAAAGCCTTGTTCCATGCGACCTTGCCGGTCGCCGGGTCGAAGGCCACCACCTGCACGCCGCCGTCGATCGTTCCGGCCCGGCCGGCGTTGACATAGCCGACGCCGTTCTGGACCAGCACATCGCCGACCACCGGCCAGCGGGACTCGAAGCGGTCCTGGCTGCCCATGAAGCAGTCGTCCGGGGCGGCGCGCAATTTCCAGACCGGCGCACCGCTCCTGGCGTCCAGCGCCCAGACCCAGCCGCCGACGGTCCCGAAGAGGCATAGTCCCTTATAAAGCGCGGGCGGATACGAGACCCGGCTGCCGGTGGGAAAGTTCCACTTGATCGCGCCGTTTTCAGAATCGAGCGCAACGATCCGCTGGCCTTCGCTGTCGCTCAAAACAACCATTCCGTAGGCCGAGACAGCCTGGGAAAGACCTTCGCCGCCGACGGACGTTTCCCACTTCTTCTTGAGAACGGCGCCGGCGCCGGACTTGCAACTGCTGGAGCGCTGAGCCGTGCCGCGGTACATGGGCCAGTCGCCCGGCGAATCCGCCTGCGTCGTGTACCGCCCGCCCATCACGACGGGAGCCGGGGCCGCGTAGTTCTCGAAGTCGTACGCTTTTTCGGGAGCGCCCATGGCCAGCACGCCGCGGATCAAGGTGCCGCAGCGGCAATTATGCGGCAGCATGAAAAGCTGCTGCGCGGCGGGGATGTGTCCCACGCCGCAGACGGAGCGCACCAAACCGTTGACGGTTTCCTTCATGTCGCGCCGGTCCACAAATTGGTTCTTGGAGTACAAGAGATAATTGCCGGCGCCTTTGAAGCCCCAGCAGTGCGTGGAGCCGTTGTGCATCGAGTAGTTCTTTTTCCTGACCTCGCCGGTGCGGGCATCCAGACAGGTCAGATGCACGGTGTAGCCCCGGTCAACGGCGCGCTTATTAAAGTAGCCCCAGATTTCGTCGTCGAAGGCGACCAGGCTCAAACTCTCGGAGATGTCCTTGAAGCCGGGAAACACGGTCTGGGGGTTGTCGACTTCCGATGTCCAGAGGGCCTTGCCGGTCTTCTGGTCGAGCGCGAAAATGAAGGTCTTCTCCTTGCTGCTCTTGGTGTAGTGAACGGCGGCGCCGGTGCAGAAAATCCGGCCCCTGAATTCCAGTTCGGGGCGCTCGTCCTTGCCGGTCGGGACGCTCCAGAGTTCCGCGCCGGTGTCCAGGCGGCAGGCCGCGATCTTGTTGTCCAGCGGCAGGAAAATCGTCTCGCCCTTGATCGGCCGCACGACAGCCTTCCCGGGCAGGGACTTGGTCCACAACTTTTTCCCGTCCGCCAGGGCATGCACCGACAGCGCGCCGTCGCCGCTGAAAATCAGGTATTTGCGGTAGAGTTCCGCGGTCCGCGCCGGTTTCGCCAATTCGGGCGTGAAGAGTTTCCGTCCGCTCGCCGCATCCAGACAGGTCAGTTTGCCGTCCAGTTCGCCGCAGATCCGGCCTTCGCCGACCGCCATCAACGGCGTAAAACTAAAACCGTAGCGCGGATGATTGATCGGTTGTCCGACATGCCGCCACAACTCGCGCCCGTTGTAGGCGTCCCTGGCGATCAGCACCTGCTGGAACTGCTCCACGGAACCTGGCACGACTTCGATCTGCCGGTAGACCAGCACGCCGCCGCCGCAGACCAGCGCGTCGTCATTGTTGTCACGGGCCTGCCAGCGCGGCCCGGCTCTCCAACGCAGCGACATACTCGGCTCGATGGTCGAATTCGGCAGCGAGTTGCCGAGTTCCGGACCGCCGGACAGATTGCCCCAGTCCTCCGAGGCCGGCAGTTTGGGCTTGCGCAGGATCAGCGCCGACGCCGAGTTTTCCCTGGTGAGCCCGAGTTTTCCGGCCTGCCCGGCGAACGCCGCCGGCGCGCCGAAAATCACGGCCGCGCCGCCGGGCGTCAGCACGCGGTTGATTTCCGCGGCCGGCGGACAATTGGCCCCGCCCTTGACGACAATCAGGTTGGCCACGTTCCGCGAGTAAGGCAGCGGGTCCGGCTTATGGCTGACAACCGAAACCCCGGCGCGTTCCTTGCCGGATTCGAATGCGCGCAGCCACTCGAGCGCGGTCTTGTCATCGGGCGCGACCAACTGCACGTAAAGCCGGCTGTCGGCAAGCAGCGCTTTCGCGGCGGGCAGATCCAGGCCCATGGCGATGCAGAGCCCATTGCCGATGCCGGTTTCAGCCACAAGGGACCTGGCATCGAAAGCAGGTTCCAGGGCCAGCGTCGCCGCCGCCTGCCCCACAATCAACAATGTCGTCAGTTTATTCATTATGTATCTCATTCCTGGTCTAACGCCGTCTTGGCGCCGCAAAAATTTCCGCTACTTGACTGTGCCCAGTTTGCCGGCCACCTCGCCGGCCAGTTGATAAAGTTTTTCCGATTCGGCCTGCCAGGGCCGTGCCGGCCAGAGTTCGGGATGGGGACCTTCGAACCAATTACCCCAGAAGAGATCGGTGGCGCGGTCGAAAAGAAGTTTCCGCGCGCGTCCGGCTAACTCGTCTCCGAGTTTGGCCCGTTGCGCCGGATCGTTGAGCGCGCCGGCGATCAACATCGCCGCCTGGGTCTCCTGCGTTCCCTCCCGAAGCAGCTCGAAGCGCAGCGTCGAAATCGGACCGGCGGCCCCCGGAGCCAGGAGGGCCGTCACGGAGTGTTCAAGCGGCACAGTGATGCCGCCTACCTCCGCGCCGCCCAGGATATCGCGCTCCCTGTTCTTGGCATCCTTCCGCGAGGGCCAGAAATCGGCGCCCACCCAGCCGAAGCCGTCGTTGCCCGCGCAATATTCCGATTCCATCAACACCCGGCAGGTGGGCCCTTGCGCATTATGGAACGACACCGAGCCCCCTCCGTAGCGGGGGAAGGCCCGTAAAGTGTAAGGGAGTTTCTCGTCCCCAATCACGTAGGGCGTCCGGACTTCCGGAAGTTTCAGTTGCTTGGCGGCCCACACGCTCGCCCAGGAGGCCAGCGGACCGTTGAAAAACAGGTGCGCCACCATCATGTATTTCAACCCGGGCGCGGCGGCCGCGAGGTCGTCAACCGTCGCCTTCAGCGGCTTGCTGTCGAGCAGCATGGCCAGTTGCGCGGCCTGCTCCAGCCCCCGCGCCTTGAGCCGCTCGCGCATTCCCGCAAAAACCGGTTTCCAGAACGGAATACTTTCCGGCGTCCCCCACTTCGGAGCGTCCATGGGCGCGACCTTGCCGGTGGCGGGCTCCAGCAGCGACACGCGCGCCGGATTCGCCTGCTCGACGCGGGGCGATTTTCCCCACGACGAACCGATGCCCTGCCGATCCCAGATATAGAGTCCGACCGCGGCCACCTTGCCCAGCCTCTTTTGCGCAAGGTCCAGATAGCGCTCGGCGATGCTGTAATCGTATTTGTAGCCGGCGCCGTCCTTGATCCAGCGCACCATGGTCTGCGTGTTGCCATGGTGCGTTTCGCAGATCAGCGGGATGAACACTTCGCGCGCCCCAACCTGCGCCAGCAGCGTGAAACTCCGGTCGATCAGTTTCCAGTGCGCCTCCGACCAGAGCGGCACGTTGTATTTGATCGCCAGCGTGTCGGGGGACTGCACGATGCCGGCGTAGGTGCAAAAGTCCCTGGTGTCGGGCAGAGTCCAGTCCACAACCTTGACGCGGATGGGCACATCCACCGGGGCGGCGCCGGCGGCGATCGCGAGTCTACCGGTATAACTGCCGGCCTTGGCGTCCTTGGGAATATTGACCGTCAGAAAGACCGGCTGCAGCGCGGCGCCCTTGACCACGGGCGCCGTCGCCGGCGGCGTTTCTTCCATCGCCTCCAGCCCCATGTTCACGCGGGCGACGGTGGGAACCGCACAGGGCCAGCGAATCTGCAGCGCCGAGGCCGGAATTTCCGCGCCGCCGGGCCCCTTGAGCGCCGCCGGTTCGGCCTTGAGTCCATTGATGGCCTCGGTCGAGCCGACCGCAATCTGTCCGCTGAAGGCGCCGTTCCGGCAGCCGACGATTTGCACGCTCCCGAGCGCTTCGTTCGGATCGGCGTACTCATCCGGTTCGACCGCGGTCATCACGCTGTGATTCCATACGCGCAATCCGGCCGTCCGGCCCAGATTGGGAACCACCGCCGCTCCGCCCGGCGCCGTCAATTTGCAATCCTGAAAACTCAATCTGCTCCATTGGGCGTAAGCGTCGTTCCTGGCCTTGAGCTGGACTTCATGGGTGGGCGCCCGGTGTATTTCCAGCGACAGCAGATTGACGCCCTTGCGGAGCAGTTCCACGGGAAGTTTGGCGGTCAACGTCCTGTCGCGAAGCGCGAAGCGATCCTTAAAATTGCCCGGATCGCCAAATCCGTTGCGAAGCGGACGTCCATCGGGGCGAACGTAAGCTTCCTTGGGATAATCTGCGGCGGGACCAACCAGATCCGGCGGACCCTTTGCCGTGGGCATGTTGCCGCGGGCGACCTCCCGGCCGTTAAGATAGACCACCGCCCCGCCGCGGAAGGCCAGCGTCAGTTCCAGCCCGGTGGCCGCGGCCGGATCCTTGACCTCGAACTTGCCGCGCAAGCAGATCGCCGCCAGCGATGGCGTGCCCTGAATCGCTCCATTCATGCGCGTCCACTGGCTGTCATCGAAGTCAGGCGCCGTCCAGTTATCCGGCGGCGGTTCGGTCCCGGTTACACGCGCCGGCTTGCCTTTGGCGATCGCGACCGGGCCCAGCGTCCCATCCTCGCCACGAAGCATTTCGGTCTTCCAGGTCAGATAGGCACGCCAAAAACTACCGGAGTTCAGCACCGTGACACCAACTGACGGTGTTTCGCCCGCCAGCGCCGTCGCGAGCGGGGAGGTCAACAAGAGCAGTATTCCAAACGCAGTTCTCATGAAACCTCCGTTGAGCAAGTAACGACAACAGAAAATATGCGTCACGTCTGCGCCTGCTCCTTGCTTAACTGACGTAAACAAAGCCGCCGATATTGTAAAAAGAATGTCGCGTAAAATGTCGGCGACACCGGTTGGAGGGCGGAAGTCGGTAATCGGTAATCGGTGGTCGGTGGTCGGTGATCGGGCGGCATCGCCGAGACCCGGGCATGGGGTGAGAACAGACGGCGATTGTGCGAGAGCGCCCTACCGAATTCAATTCTCTTCGTGTTCTTCGTGCGCTTCGTGGTGGGTCGTAGCCGCCGCGGTAACGCGGTGGCGAGAATGGCGTGTGCCTGGTGAGAGGCGAGGCCGGAGGTCAGCCAGAGGCAGCAATTCGCATTATGGCCTCTTGCGCAGGTCCGGACGACACGGAGGTCGTCCCTCCATTCACGAAAACACCCGTGATTCCCAAGTTTTTGGAGGGACGACCTCCGTGTCGTCCGTATTCTAGTGTAGTGTCCCTTAAATAGCTAGACATATGAAATCGGGGCTTTTGCTGGGATTTCCGCGAATAGGCATCGAACACTGGCTTGATATATGTATAGTCATTTTCGGGACACTACACTAGCGGCCATAATGAGAATTGCTGAGCCAGAGGTAGGAAGGCGGAGGGCGGTAATCGGTGGTCGGTGGTCGGTAGTCGGATTTTATCGTCGTAGCCGCCGCGGTAACGCGGTGGCGAGAATGGCGTGCGCCTGGCGAGAGGCGGAGCATGGAATGTCCAATAGCCAACACGGAATATCCAATGTCCAAGTAAAGATCCTGTCGCGATACCGTTTTCACGACAGTCACATGCCATTCTCTCCACCGCGCGCAGCGTGGCGGCTACGAAAGCGAAAGGTCCAATACCCAATGGAATACGCGGGTATTCCCTTGGATATTGGACGTTCCTTGTTGGCTATTGGCTATTCGGTTTTTACTACTTCACGATCACGACCGTACCAGACGCGCCGCTGCTGCCGGCCAGTGTGAGCGTCACGCGCTTG
>JANYBP010000101.1 GCA_025360745.1 bacterium | reverse complement strand
CTCCGTGTCGTCCGTGAATCAGCCGGAGCGGGAGGAACGGACGGGACGGCTCGTGCTACGTAGCGAAGCGCTACTTCGCAGAGTAGCAAGCCCGTCCCTCCAGAAGACAAGGCGCATCTGCAACGATTCGCAGATGCGCCCGTGCCAAATGGGTGCAATTTACTCGCGTGACTATCGGCGCGGCATGTGTTTGAATTGTTCGAGAGGTGTTTAATCCCCGATTGATTCGTCAAATGGCTGCAAGAAATAGCATAGCGGCGATGGCCGTGCGTGGCTGGAGCTGGGATTGGTCCCTGCCGGGCGCCCCCGGTTCGGCGCCGGATGGCGGGGCCTTCGATTTGCCGCCGCCGGACGCGGCCGATCTGCGCACCGCCGTCGCGGCCGCCGAGGGACCGCTGGGCGCGGCCTTGCGCGAGCACGGGCCGCGTCTGAACGCGCCGCTGTCGCTGGGGCTGCCGTCCGAGTCCGTGCTGCTGCGCATTCTCGATCTGCCGCCGGCCTCGGGCGACGAGTTGCGCGACATGATCGCGCTCCAGGTGGACAAATTTTCGCCGTTCAACGCCGAGGACACCGTCGCCGCCGTCGAGGTGCTGCACACCGGCGAGTCCAATCAGCAGGTGTTGATGGCCGTATTGCAGACCAGCGTCGCCGAGGATTGGCGCCGTCTTTGCCTGGCCGCGGGCTGGACCATGGCGCGGCTCGACCTGAACCTGCTCGGCTGGTGGCGCGGTTTGCGCGAAGCCGGGCAGATACCCGAAACCGGCTGCCAGGCGATCCTGCTTTACGACCGTTCCGCCTGCGACCTGATCGTCGTGCGCCATGGCGCGCCGCTGGCCGTGCGCAGTTTCGGCAACACCGCCGACGTGCCGCCCGAGGAGGCGGCCGGCGAGATGGCCCGCGAAACGCTCTTCACCGTGGCCGGGGTTTTGGCGGGCGAGACACAGGAACCGCTCGAAGTGCGCCTCTGGCACGCCGGCGCCGAGGCCCCGGCGGCCTTCGCGGCGCGTTTGCACGAACGGCTTGGAGCGCAGGTGCATAGCGCGTCGCTCGATACGCTGCCCGCGCTGTCCGTCAGTCTGGCGCAGCGCGCCGCCGAAGCGGCGCCGCCGCGCCTTGATCTCTCGCCGCCCGCCTGGCGCGAGGCCGAGCGCGACCGGCTGCACCATCGTCATGTCGTCTCGATCGGCGCAGCGATCGGCGCGTTCTGGGCGCTGATCATCGCCGCACTGATCGGCGGCCCGCTTTGGATCCAGCACCGCGCCGCCGGCCTGAAAGATCAACTGGAAAGCCTGCAGCCCGCCGCGCAGGCCACGCAGGCCACGCGCAGCCGGGTCCAGACGCTCGATCAATACCTGAACCGCACGCATTCCGGCCTGGAGGCGCTGCGCGAAATCAGCCGCACCCTGCCGGCGGGGATCGATCTTCGCAACTTCGCCTATCGCAAGGGCAAGCAGGTGGAAATCAACGGCGAGGCGCAGGCCGTCAGCATGGTCTACGACTTCAAGAAGGAGCTGGATGCCTCGACGATGTTCCAGAAGGTTGACCTGCCGCGTATTTTCCACGGCGCCCGCGGGGAATCGTTCAAGATGACCGCTTCGTTCCCCAGCGCGGCGGTCTTGCCGGGAGGGAAGAAGGAATGAAATTCTCCCACCGTGAACAAATGCTGCTGCTGGTCACCGGCGCCGCCCT
This sequence comes from bacterium, assembly GCA_025360745.1. Lineage (GTDB taxonomy): Bacteria > Verrucomicrobiota > Kiritimatiellia > CAIKKV01 > CAIYGI01 > CAIYGI01. The sequence continues at coordinate 20,042 of JANYBP010000101.1, read as the reverse complement.
GCTGGGCGGGATCACCTATTTCGCCGCCCAGCAGCAGGTCAGGGCATGGCGGGCCGCCCGCGTCCAGGAGGACGATATCCGCCACCAGCTTACCCTCACCCAGCGGCTTGTCGGACAGCAGTCCGGCTGGGACACCAAACTCGCCCAACTGCGCCGCCGCCTGCCGGCCTATCCGGCCTCCAAGGATGTTACGGCCGATCTGCTGATCCGCCTGGAGAAAATCGCCGGCGGCAACCAGTTGACGCTGCTCAGCCGCGACGTCGAACGCGAATCCCGCCACGGCGATCTCTACGAGCTTTCCGCCTCCTGCCGCTGGGAAGGTTCGCTGGACGCGCTGGTGCATTTCCTCTTTGATCTGCAGCAGGACGATGCTATTTTGGATGTCAGTCAACTGACCGTGACGCCGACGGACAAGAAACCGTTGCGCGGCACATTGACCGTGTATTGTTCGTACACGCGGCAAAACGCGCCCGGCGCCACCAACGCCGTCGCCGTCGGCACGACAAGCAAGGGGGGTTCGCCTTGAGGATGCATAGCCGAAGGACAGGAATCCGGCGCGGTCTGGCCGCGCTGGCGCTGAGTCTCGCCGCCGGTGTCTACGCGCAAATCCCGCTGCCGCCCTCCGTGCCGCCTCCGTCGCCGATCGCGCCGGGCGCGCCGCCAATGCCGGCCGATCCCGATCTGACCCCCGCGGCCCCGCCGCAAATATCCACCGATACCAACGGCCAGAAACTGGTCGCGCTCAAGTTCAACCAGGCGCCGGCCTCGCAGTTGCTCCAGTTTTACGGCGAACTCACCGGCCGCACCCTGCTCGAGGCGCCGGCCATCACGGCCACCATCACCCTGCGCAGCCAGTCGAAATTGACCGTGGACGAATGCCTGCAGGCCATCCGCACCGTGCTCGCCATGAACAACGTGGGGCTGGTGGATGTCGGCACGAAGTTCACCAAGGTCGTGCCCGTCGCCAACATGCAGGTGGAGGGTTTGCGCATCGAAAGCAACGCCTGGGACCGCGTCGTGCATCCCGAAAACGACCAGATTATCAGCGAGATCGTCACGCTGCGCTATATCGAACTTGCCGACGCGCAAAAGGTCGCCGCCGGGCTGATTCACACCTACGGAAAAATCGTGGCCCTGGATCGCATCAACAGTCTTTTGATCGCCGACTCGGCCATCAACATCAACCGCATCCGCGAGGTGCTGGCGCAGATCGACCAGCCGATCGAGGCCCGCGAAAAACTGCAAATCCTCCCCATCCGCCACGCCAAGGCCTCCGAGGTCAAAGCCAAAATCGAGGAGATTCTGGCGGACGACAAAACCAAGGGCGCCGCCGCGACTGTGCCGCGTGCGCGCACATCCGGGCCTCCGGGCATGGAAACGGTTGTTCCCTCACCCAGCCGGATTCCCGGCGTGATCCGCGCCCCGACGGTGCTGCCGGTGCGTGTCAACACAACCTCGGACACCATCGGCGACGAAACCACCGAGGAAGGCCGCCTGATCCGCGGCAACGTCAAAATCGTCGCCGACGACCGCACCAGCGTGCTGATCATTCTGACCCGGCCGGAAAACATGCCGTTCTTCGAGAAGATCGTGAACGCCCTGGATATTCCCACCCAGCCGGATTTCGTCGTCCAGGTGGTGCGCCTCGAGTACGCCGACGTCGAGATCGTCGTCACCATCCTGAACAACCTGATCGGCGCCCAGACGCCCAAGGAACTGCTCGCGAACACTTCGACACGCCTGGCGCCGCTCACCAGTTCCAGCGGCGGCGGCAGCGGCGGCAGCGCCACCCAGCCGGGCGTCGGTGGTTACGGGACCGGTGGCGCCATGAACAGCGGAACGGCCAACAGCGGCGGCGGACGCTTTGGCGAGGCGGCGGCCCCGACTCGCAGCGCTTCGCTGGAGTCTTTCGCCCAGCAGAACGCGGCCCAGTTGAACGCCGCGGGCGGCGACGCCTCCAAGACCAAAATCGGCATGCTCTCCGCCCAAAACATCCGCATTCTTCCCGACAAACGTTCGAACGGACTCGTGATCATGGCGCCGCGCGCCGATATCGCCACCATCATGGACCTGATCAAGGAGATGGATATTCAGATTTCGCAGGTCATGGTCGAGACGGTGATTGTCGAAGTCACCCTCAGCAAGGACATCACAACCGGCGTGGACTGGCTGCAACGCTCGATGATCGCCTACAACAAGACCGCCAGCGGCTCGCGCAAGCCGATTTTCGGCTTTGCCGGCGCCGCAGGAGCGGGCGATAACCAGACCCGTGACGCCACCAGCCTGAACGCCGCAGGCGCCCTGGGCCCCGTTGGCGGACTCTCCTACTATATGACCTATTTCGGACTCAACCTCGACGCCGTGGTCCACATGGTGGCCAGCGATAATCGCAGCCGCGTGCTCTCCTCGCCGGTGATCATGACCATGGATAACGAGGAGGCCACGATCGACGTCGCCACCGAGCAATACATCTACAAAGGTTCGTCGCCGGTCAACGCCGGCAACACCATCACCTACGTGCCCAACGTCGAGTCCCAGCGCGTGGGAACCAAGCTCAAAGTCAAGCCGCACATCAACAAGAACAAGTACGTTTCGATGGACATCCAGCAGACCATTGACGATGTGGCCGGCACCCAGCCCATCACCGACGCGAGCGGCTTGACCACCAAATGGCCGATCATCGGTTCCCGGCAGTTCGACGCCAAGATCTCCGTCCAGAGCGGCGAGACGGTCGTGCTCGGCGGATTGGTCAAGTCCACCGCCATCAACGATCAAAGCGGCATTCCGTTCCTGAGCAAAATCCCCCTGCTGGGATATTTATTCCGTTCGGATTCCAGCAGCAAGGCGCGCAGCGAGGTGATCGTCTTCCTGACGCCACATGTACTGAACACCACCGATGAGATCATGGCGGATTCCAAGCGGCGTCGCGATGTGATGAGCCTGGATAACATGTGGCGTTATGGATGGTCGGGCAGCAAACTCGCCGAGGGCTACACCAATGCCGCGCCCACCAACGTGATCTCCCTGCCGACCGACGCGGGGCTGCCCATGCCAATCACGACGAATAAGCCGGTCGCAAGCGCCGCCGGGGGGGGGAAGAAGTGATCGGTCATCGGTGATCGGTGAACGGTAATCAGAAAGAATTTTCCGATTTCTGATTGCTGATTTAACGATTACCGATCACCGATTACCGGTTACTGATTACCGATTCCAGCGCCCGGCGCACCTCGGCGATCAAGAAGTCCGGGGTCGAAGCGCCGGCGGTCAGGGCGACGGTGCGAAAAGCCCGGAGCGCGGCGGTATCCAGATCAGCGGCCGTCTGCACATGAAAGGTGGGTTTGTCGCGCCGCGCCAGTTCCACTAATCGCAGGGTGTTGGCGCTGGCGCGTCCGCCGACCACCACCACGGCATCCGCCTCGCGCGCCAGCCTGCCAAGCTCCGCCTGCCGTTCGCGCGTGGCGGCGCAAATCGTGTCGAGCACCACAGCCCCCGGATAGCGCCGCCGGATTGCCGCCGCCACGGCTGCGTAAAAATCCACAAACTCGGTGGACTGGGCCACCAGACAGACCGGCTCCAAACCGGCGGGCAGGGCCTCCACCTCCTTGGGGCTTTGGACCACATGACCGCGCCCTTCGGCGAAGCCCAGCAGTCCGAGGACCTCGGCATGCTCGGGGTCGCCGAAAATCACCGTGTGGAAGCCGCGGGCGGCATGTTTGCGGATCAAGCCCTGAATGCGCGCCACATCGCGGCAGGTGGCATCGGCCAGGCACACCGGCAACCCGGCCAGCCAGGCGCGCCGGGAGGGCGGAATGCCGTGGGCGCGAATCATCAGCGTGCCGTCGCGGAGCGCGGCGGGATCGTCCGTTTCGCGGATACCCTCGGCGCGCAGGCAGGCCAGCATCTGCTCGTTGTGAATCAGCGGCCCGTCGGTATGCACCGCCCCGCCCGTCTCGAGCGCCAGACGGCGGGCCTTGTCCACAGCCTGTTGGACACCCCAGCAAAACCCGGCGGATTGAGCCGTAAGTACGCGCATTTTTTAATTATAGCATGAATCGAACACCATCTCACGAGGCGGCCAGATGGCGCCGGAAGAAGTCGCCGGCCTTGTGGTTACCCCAGGAGTGGCCATCCGGATGGAGGTCGAGTTCGAGTTGCCCGGCGGCCTTGGCCGCCGCGTAAATCGCCGACACGCGCCGGTAGCAGGCCATGGCCGAATCGTTGCGGAAACAGGTGTCGTAGATGCCGATATCCACCAGCAGCGGACGCGGCGCGAGCAGTCCCTGCAAATCGGGGATGTCCACCAGCTTGTACAAGCCGGGCGCCACCTGCATACCGCAGTAGTTGGTGTCACGGATGCCCATGTCGGCCCAGAGATCGCTGTAGCAGATGATTTCGGTGGCGCGGATCCGTTGATCCACCAGACTGATCCACAAACTCATCGTGCCGCCGCCGCTCAGGCCCATCACGCCCAGCCGTTGGGGATCCACCTGCGGCAGCGAACAGACAAAGTCCGTGGCCGCCAGGCCATGGGTCAGATTGATCGATAGCGAAGTCATGCCGAGCATGGTGGCATGCAGGTAGTAGATGTTGCACCAGTCGCGCTCGCCGGCCATGTTACGGTGGTTGGGCTTGTTGGCGTCGTTGCGTTCGCCGAAACCGATCCAGTCGATGGCGTAGGTGACGAAGCCCGCTTCGGCCATCTGCCGCCCGTAGTCATAGTTGACGCTTTCGATCTTGGCGCGGTGTTCCGCCGAGGAGGCGTTGCCCATCACCACCTCCTTGCCGAACGGTCCGTGGCCGTGGCAACAGAGAATGGCGGGCAAGCGGCCATCCGCGGGCTTCCAGGAGGCGGGCCAGGCCACAACCAGCACGGCCGAGAGGTGCTTTTGCACATTCAGCCACCAGCGCTGCTTGCGCAGTCCGCCCTCCTCCCACTCCACGATCAATTCGGGCCGCAGGGGCACGCGCTCCGGGAAGTCGCCGAGGGTGGCGAGCACCCTGGGCAGCGTCGCCTTGTGCCAGCGCCGAAAGTCGGCCAACGTTTCGCCGTTGAAACGGCATTGGGCGCCCAGCTCGGCGGCCAGCAGCTGGAACATGCGCTGGGGACTGAGATTACGGCCTTGCATGGCGCTCGCGCCATCGTAGCCGCGCCGTTTCGCATCGGGTTTTGAAGACATGGTGAACTCCTGTTGCTGAAATCCGGCACAACGTTCAAACTGGCGCAAGGTTAGGTCGTTCCGCACCGCCAAGTCAACCCGGATTGGGAGGATTGCGATTATGAAGATCGTCCAGATCGTGCCCGGCTCGGGCAATACTTTTTACTGCCAGAACTGTCTGCGCGATATCGCCATGGCGCAGACGCTGCGCGCGCTGGGGCACGACGTGGTGCTGGCGCCGATGTACCTGCCGTTGTTCGGCGAAGCCGCCGACCCGCGGCAATCCGGCGCCCCGGTCTTTTACGGGGCCGTCAGTCTCTACCTGAAGCACGCGCTGCCCGTTTTGCGACATCTGCCGCGCTGGTTTTCGCGCCTGCTCGATGCCCCGCCCATGCTGGCCTGGGCCGCCCGCAAAGCGGGCGCCACCCGCGCCGACGGCCTGGAGGAACTGACCCTTTCGATGCTGCGCGGCGAACAAGGCGGACAGGCGGATGAGCTCGAACGTCTGACCGACTGGCTGGCCGCCGAGGGTGCGCCCGACGTGATCCACATCTCCAACGCGCTGCTGCTGGGTCTGGCCCGCCGGCTCAAAGAACGTCTGGGCGCCACGCTGGTCTGCTCGCTCCAGGACGAGGATACCTGGCTCGACGCCATGGCGCCGGAGAAGGCCGCTGAAGTCTGGGCCGTCATGCGGGAGCGGGCGCGCGACGTGGATGGCTTCATCGCCGTCAGCCGTCACTATGCCGATTACATGGGCCGCCGCCTGGCGCTGGACCCGCGGCGCATCCGCATCGTACCCGTCGGCATCGCCACCGACGGTTATACGGACTCCCCGCTGCCGTTCGACCCGCCCGTCATCGGTTACCTCTCGCGTCTTTCGCGGGCCGACGGATTCGGCCTGCTTGTCGAGGCCTTCGTGCGGCTGAAGCAGGACCCCGCCTTCGCCGCCGCGCGGCTGATCGCCACCGGCGGTCAGACGGGGGACGACCGGGCCGTGCTGGCCGCCGCGCGCCGCGCGCTGGCCGCGCACGGCTGGGAGCGGGATTTGACCGTGCTCGCCGAATTCGACAAACCCGCGCGCGCCGCCTTTCTGGCACGGCTCACCGTGCTCTCGGCGCCCGCGTTGAAAGGCGGGGCCTTCGGAACCTTCATCCTGGAGGCGCTGGCCGCTGGCGTGCCCGTGGTGCAGCCGCGCCTGGGCGCCTTCACGGAACTGGTCGAGGCCACCGGCGGAGGCCTGCTGTATTCGCCGAACGATGCCGCCGCCTTGGCCGCCGCCTTGAAGGAACTGCTCTCCGATCCGCCCCGCGTCCGCAGGCTCGCTGCGCAGGGCCGCGAAATCGTGCGTCGCGATTTTTCGATCCAGGCCACGGCCGCCCGGCTGTTGGATGCTTACGCGGCGCTTGCGGCATTTTCCTTTTGACATCCTGCCCGCGAAATACGCATGATCGCGCCACTGCCTGGAGTAAGCAAGTTGGTTCCATGCCATGGCGTCGGCGCACATGAGGACCGGCGCAGGAAAAACAGCATGACGACGACATTGGCGGAACTGGGCGAACGGGCGCTGGTGGAGCGGCTGACGCGGCGGCTGCCGGCCGCCGGCGGCACGGTCGTGGTCGGCCCCGGCGACGATTGCGCCGTCGTGCGGCTCGCGCCCGACGCGGTGGACGATCTCGTGCTCACCAGCGACCCCGTGATCGAAGGCGTGCATCTCGGGCCCGACGATCCCCCCGGCGCGGTCGGGCACAAGGCCGTGGCGCGCGCGCTCAGCGATCTCGCCGCCATGGGCGCCGAACCGCTCTGGGGACTGATCGATCTGGTCGCGCCGGCCGCAACCGACGTGGAGCGCGTTGAAGCCATCTACGCGGGCGCGCTGGCGACCGCGGCGCGTTACGGACTGGCCATCGTGGGCGGCGACTGCGCGCGCGGCCCGGTCCTTGAACTGCACCTCTTCGCCGTCGGCCGCGTGCCGCACGGCACGGCCGTCCTGCGCAGCACGGCGCAGGCGGGCGCCGACCTCTATGTCACCGGCGCCTTGGGCGGCAGTTTGGCGGGCCGCCATCTGAATTTTGCGCCGCGCCTCAAGGAGGGGGCCTGGCTGCGGGCGCGGGGCTGGGCCACGGCGATGATGGACCTGAGCGACGGACTGGGGGCCGATCTGCCGCGGCTTTGCGCGGCGTCGCAGGTCGGGGCCAGGTTGCTGACGGAGACGCTGCCGATCGCCCCGGAAGTATTTTCGCGCCCCGACGCCCGCGATCCGGTGGCGCACGCCCTGCACGACGGCGAGGATTTCGAACTTCTTTTCAGCGTGGCGGCGGAGCGGCGCGCGGCCTTCGAGGCCGCCTGGCGCGCGACCTTCGGCCTGGCCTGTTCCCGCATCGGCTCGTTAACCGCCGCCGCGGAAGGCGTGCTGATCTTCAGCCCCGACGGAACGTCCGCGCCGCTCGCAGGCGGCTATGAGCATTTTAAGAAGCAATAATACGGGGTTCAGGGTTCGGGGTTCAGGGTTCAGGGTTCGGGGTTCGGGGTTCGGGGTCGGCTGCTCTTTTTTTACCTGAACCCTGACACCCTGAACCCTGTTTTCTCGGATCAGCATTCTCCCTGACACCTTAACACACCGCCGTTCCGCCATCACGGTTTCGCCGCGGGGGCGTTTGTGCTGGCGGCTGCGTCCTTGCGATCGCTCAGCATCTGCTTGACCCGCTCCCGCCGGCCGCTGTCGGCGCCCCTTTTTTTGTCCTTGTCGCCGGACTCCCGCAGCAAGTCGTTAAGTTTCATGCGCTGCTCGGGGTTGATGGTTTTGAGCACCAACACCAGATGCTGCATGCGGAGTTTCGCCAGATCCGTGCGCAGCCGTCCGGAAACTTCAACCGCTTTATCCAAAGCGCCGGCATCGAGGGCGTCCTGCTTGAGCAGTTCCACCTGACGCACCAGCGAGGTTTCCAGTTTTCGAATCGTCTCCACGCAGCGCGGGGTAAAGTCCTCGCGCGCTTTCTTCAGCGCCTTTTTTTGGTCGTCCGAAAGATTCAGTTCCTTGACCAGTTCCGGCCGTTCCAGCAGTCTCATGATCTGGGTTTCCTGCTGCAACCCGGCGTCGTCCTTGCTGTTCAGCCGCTCGTTCCTTACGTTCCTTTTGGCGTCGGCGCCGGACTCGTGCGGCCGGTTGGTCACCGCCGCCGGGGGCGGATTGGTGGAAGCCGGCGCCGCCACAGCCGCGCTCACGCAGAGCGCCATGACCAGCGCGGCGATTCCAAGATGTTGTTTCTTCATGGTAGTCCTGACAGTTAAACGGCTTGCGGACCGCGCCCTCAGCGACCCGCGATATGCTTCTGCTCCTGTTTTGCTAGAGACGCTCCGAGGCTTTGAAATATTGCAGAAAAGCTACGGGATGACCAGCCCCCGCGGACAGGCCGCCAGAATTTGCGCGCCGTTGCGCGTGACCAGTACGGTGTCTTCGATCCGCACACCGCCCAGGCCCGGGTAATAGAGTCCGGGTTCGACGGTCACGATGGCGCCCGCTGGCAGGCGTTCGGAACGCGCTCCGAGCGACGGGGCCTCGTGAATCTCCAGTCCAACGCCATGCCCGGTGCTGTGGATGAAGCCCGTTGGCCGACCGTCAACCGTTTCGGTTTTATAGCCGCGTCTTTCGAACTCGGCCTGCACGATGCGATGCACCGTGCTGCCGGAGACGCCGGCGCGCACGCTCGCGAGCGCCAGCCGTTGCGCGGCGGACACGGCGGCGTGCAGGGCGCGCAGGCCGGGCTTCGGCGCGCCCTTGCAAACCGTGCGGGTCAGGTCGCCCCAATAGCCGTTGAAGGCGTGCCGCGGAAAAATGTCTATGACAATGGCTTCGCCCGCGCGCAGCGGGCCGCGCCCGATGCCATGCGGGTTGGCCGACTGTTCGCCGCAGGCCACGATCGGATCGCCGCCCACGCAATCGCGCGCCATGGCCGCCAGGTTGATCGCGCGCCTGACCCGCTCGCAAGTAAGCGTCCGGCCGTCATGACGCAAGACGCCCCGCGCATCCACTGTGGCCGCGCGCAGCAGCGCCCAGGCCGCCCGCATGCCGGCCACCGCCGCCTGTTGCGCCAGGCGAATGCGCGCCACCTCTTCCGCCGACTTGACGCGCCGCCGCGGGAAAACTCCCTGCGCGGCCACGTCCAATCGCACGCCGCGCCGCTCCAACCGCCGCGCCACCGCCAGCGGAAAATTCGCCGGGACCTGCGCGCGGCGCAGGCCCAGCTTGCGCAATAACGCCAAGGCCCAGTCCGACAAGCGGCGGCTCATAGCTTTCGAAAGCGCCAGATCGTGCGGGGACCATACGGTCAGGCCCGGCGCGCATTGCGCCGCCCAGGCTTTGTCCATCGCGGAAACCAGCAGATATCCGCATCCCGCCGCCCGCGCGTAAACAATGGGATCGCTGCTGCGATAGCCCGCGACGTAACGCAAATCGGCCGATTCCTGCGTGTTTCCCACTATCAGTACGGCCGCTGTTGACTTCTGTGTTTGCATCGCCTGTTGTTTCCTTGCAAATATCCGGCGCTGATGTCAATTCCATCCCCGCAGCAGGGCATTTGTACGCTTTTTACATTGATCCTCGTATGCCCATATGAGCCTGTATATAGTATTGCGCTGCGTCAGGCAACGCTACACATAGCGTCAATTAGAAAAACATTACATTTGGCCGTTTTTCGCTTGTGGACTCTGCGGTCTAGTTCTATTGTCTAAACCTGTTGGGCGGCTGCGAACACGTATTAGCCCTTGTTAATAACTTGTTCATAAGACGCTGAATTTTGCATTTTAGGCGATATTACACCTGAATTTATCCGGTAGTCCGTCCGTGCCTTATGCGTGTGCCTTGCCGCACACCGGCTGGTGACGGCGAACCAGAAAGCTGGAGGCCGATAGTGAGCGAGCAGACCGCCGAAAAAATCTGGCAGGGAGCCTGCGCGCATTTGCGCAGTCTGTTGCATCCCGATGTTTTCGAACGCTGGATCGCGGTGATACGTCCGGTGACGGTTGACGATCAGACGCTGGTGCTGGGAGTGGACAACGATTTTTACCAGACATGGCTGGAGGAAAATTATCTGCCGATCATTCAAAACGCCGTCACCGCCACCACCGGAGAAACGATCGCGATCCGTCTCACGGTGACGCAGTCCGGCGCGCCCGCGTCGCCGGATGACGCGCTCGCCGCCGCCCAGGCCACGGCGCCGATCAACACCCTGCAGCGTCCGCCGGCGGGCTCGGGTCACGCGCCCAAGCGCGGCGCGGTGGGCACGACGGACTCGATGCTTAACCCACGCTTCACCTTCGCCGAATTCATCGTCGGCCCCTCCAACAATTTCGCGCATGCCGCCGCGATGGCCGTCGCGCAGGCGCCTGCGCACGCCTACAATCCGCTCTTCATTTACGGCGGCTCGGGGCTGGGCAAGACCCATTTGATGCAGGCCATCGCGCATCATGTGCTGGGCCGCCAGAACGCCAAGGTCTGTTATCTCTCCTCGGAAACCTTCACCAACGAATACATCGACAGCCTGCAAAACCGCACGCTGGTGCAGTTCCGGCGCAAATACCGCGGCGTGGATCTGCTGCTGATAGACGACATTCATTTCCTGGCCGGCAAGGAACGCATGCAGGAGGAGTTCTTCCACACCTTCAATACGCTCTTCGACGCCCACCGGCAGATCGTCATGACCAGCGACCGCCCGGCTTCGGAAATCCAGGGACTGGAACAGCGCCTCGTGTCGCGTTTCGAATGGGGCCAGGTGACGGAGTTACAGCCGCCGGATTACGAGACGCGCATGGCCATTCTGCACACCAAGATGACCCATCACAACATGGCCATGCCGGAGGAGGCGGTGCAGTTCATCGCCAAGTCCATCCATAACAACGTCCGCCGTCTGGAGGGCGCCCTGACGCGGGCGACTTCCTACGCCGCGCTTCTGCGCCGGCCGCTGACCGTGCCGGACCTGGAGCGCCTGCTGCACGATCTGCTCGATCAGGAACGGCAGCAACTGGTGACTTTCGAGATGATCTTGAAAGCCGTGGCGGATCACTACGACGTGCGCCTGGGCGACATGACCAGCAAGCGCCGCCCCCAGGCCATCGCCGCGCCCCGGCAGATCGCCATGTACCTCTGCCGGACCATGACCCCTTCGTCTCTGCCCAGCATCGCCGCCGCCTTCGCCAAAACCCATGCCACCGTGCTGCACGGCGTACGCATGGTCGAGAAGCGCATGGTGAGCAACGAATCGCTGCGCCAGGAGATCGCCTCCCTGACCCGGCAACTGACCTTGTCCCGCTGATGTGGACCTGATGATAACCCTGATGACCAACACACCGCGATGCTGTTCAAAACTTTCCGCTGTGGATAACCCCCCGGTTATCTTCAGGGCTCAAGCCGGTTGTCGACATTCTCGTCACCAGCTCGTTTCGCCCTTTTTCCCAACCATTACGCCATTTTTAGCGCTTATCTTCGCTTTTATTTAACTATACTGATAATACTGATTCTGATAAGGTCTATACTTAAATCTTATTCGCTTTGTGTACAATCGGCGATGCCGGACAAAACGGAGGTCCATGGTGAAAATCTCAGTCACACGTGAAGCGTTGTCGGCGGGTCTGCAAATGGTCAACGGAGTGGTCGGCGCCCGTCCCACGATACCGGTTTTGTCGAACGTGTTGTTGGAAGCCGAAGCCGACCATCTGTCCCTGACGGCGACGGATCTGGAAATCTTCGTGCGCTGCCGGGTGGACGCCAAGAGCGCTAAAGCGGGCGTCACCACCCTGCCCGCCAGGCGCCTGCTCAGCATCGTCCGCGAACTCTCGGCTGAGAATGTCGAAATGGATACGGACGACAAGCACATGACGGAAATCGCCTCGGGCGCGGCCTTTTTCAAGGTCATGGGCATGGCGGTCGACGATTTTCCCGCCCCGGCCGATTTCAGCAGCGGCGCCGTCTTTACGCTGGAAGCGGGCGCGCTGAAACAAATGCTGCAGCGCGTGCACTACGCGGCCTCGGCCGACGAAACGCGCTACATTTTGAACGGCTGCCTGCTGAGCTTCCGCGGCAACAAGCTGACCGTGGTGGCGACGGACGGGCGGCGCCTGGCGCTGGCCGAACAGGAACAGGAAATTCCGCAGGAAAGCGAGACCGACATCGTGCTGCCGAGCAAGACGGTCAACGAACTGCTGCGCACGCTGCGCGACGAGGGCCCGGTCAAGATCACCCTGACCAAGAACCAGGCCGCCTTCGAATTCGACAACGTGCTGGTGATTTCCAAACTGATCGAGGGAACCTACCCCAATTTCCGCCAGGTGATCCCCAGCCACTGCGAGGAACGCGTGGCGGTGGAGCGCGAGATGCTGCTGACGGCGGTGCGGCGCGTGGCGCTGATGACCAGCGAAAAATCCAGCTCCGTGCGTTTGAGTTTCGGCAAGAACAAGCTGAAGGTGAGCGCTTCCTCGCCCGACGCCGGCGAAGCCAACGAAAGCCTGCCGGTCAAATACACGGGCAAGGAAATGGCCGTGGCCTTCAATCCCGAGTTCATCATGGAGCCGCTGCGCACGCTGGTTGACGACGAGATTTTCTTCGAACTGGTGGACGAGTTGAGTCCCGGCGTGATCAAGTGCAGCACCCCTTTCCTCTACGTCCTGATGCCGATGCGCATCAGTTGATGGAAAGGGCGAGAGCCGCGATATGTTCGTCCGCATCGAAGTCTGGCCGTTTCTGGCCGCGGCGCTGGCGCTGGCCGCGCTGCTGTGGGCGGGTCTGCGCCTCCGGCGTGTTCCGCAACGGCGGGCTTTCAGGATCAGCGCCCTGCTCCTGCTGATTCTGTGCGGCTATCTGCTCTACTTCTTCCGCAATCCCGACCGGCACGCGCCCGCCGATCCCGCGCTGATCGTGGCCGGCGCGGACGGGACGATTATGAGCGTGACGCCCTGCATCGAACCGCTGTTTCTTAAGACCAACTGCGTGCGGGTCAGCACCTTTTTGAGCCTCTTCGATGTCCATGTCAACCGCGCGCCGATCGGCGGCACGCTGATCTTCGCCCAATACTACCCCGGCAAGCGTTATTTCACCTTCGAGGAAAAGTCCTCGTTATACAATCAGCACAGTTCGCTGCTTTTCACCAACGCCGGCATCCGCTGCCTGGTGCAGCAGATCGTCGGGCCGGTGGCCCGGCGGGTGGTGTTCTGGAACGCAGCCGGCGACCAGGTGCATAAGGGCGATCCGATCGGCATGATGAAATTCGGGTCGCGCCTGGATGTCTACCTGCCCGCCGATGACGTGAGCGTGGCGGTGGCGCGCGGCGACAAGGTGCGGGCGGGCGAAACCGTCATCGCCCGCCTGCGGACGGACAAGCCAAAGCCATGACCAAAAAGCCTCCATTGACCTGGCGTCAGACGATTCCAACGCTGATTACGCTGGCCGCCATGATGTGCGGCTTTTTCAGCATCCTGATGACGCTCGAGAGTTTGCGGAACGGGGTGGACGTGGGCCGGGCGCACCTCTGGGCGGCGCAGTTGATCATGCTGGCGATGATTCTGGACGGACTGGACGGTAACGTTGCGCGCCGTCTGAACGGCTGTAGCGCGCTGGGGGCGGAGTTGGACACCTACGTCGACATGACCGCCTTCGGTATCGCGCCGGCGCTGTTGATCTACGTTGTCAACGAACGCGGTCCGCTTTTCTGGCGCGTGGTCATGACCGCTGCGGTCGTGCTCTCCGGCATGGTGCGGCTGGCGCGCTTCAAGGCCACCGATATTCATCGCGGCCAGCATGGCTTCAGCGGCCTGCCGATCACGGCCTGCGCGGGCTGGGTGGCGAGTCTGGTGTTTCTAAGCGAAACGGCCTTGCCGGGCCATTTCCTCTCGCTCCAGCGGCATCCGATGCAGAGCGTTTTCCTGGCGGGGATCGTGACTTTCATCGTGCTCCAGGTTTCCAACATACGTTATCCGAAACCCACCAAGGTGACGGCGCTTTTTCTGCCCATGATGGCGCTGGTCGGGCTGTTGTTCGTTCCCGATGCCCGCTATTCCGTGCCCGCCGCCTCGATCCTGGTGCTGCTGGGCGTGGGTTATACGGTGTTCGGTCCGGTCTACATGTGGCACGCCGCGCGGCGGCTGACTCGGCGGCGGCAGGATCTCCCGCCGGCGGCCGCGGAAGGCGACGCGCATGAGCGCTAAGCGCGCGGCCCTGGCCGGCGTCGTGAAAGATCTGCGGGCGCACATCGGGCACTTGCGCGACGAAGGGGTGCAAGCGTTGGAGACCTCCGCGCGTCCGCGCGCCAAAGTCCCCGCCGCAAGCAAGCCGCTCCCGCCGCGTGCGACGGCTGCGGCCCCCGGACAAAGCGCCATAACTCCCACTGCTCCCATAGTTCCCATAACTCCCAGCTCCTCCCCGCCCCCCGCCACCACGGCGGCCATGCAGCAACTGGCCAAGGAAGTGGCGGCCTGCCGCATCTGCGTTCTGCATGCGAAACGCACGCACACGGTCCCAGGTCAGGGTTCCCCGCGGCCGCAGGTGATGTTTGTCGGCGAGGCGCCGGGCGCCGACGAAGATGCCCAGGGTCTGGCCTTCGTGGGCCGCTCGGGGCAGTTGCTGACCCAGATGATCATCGCCATGGGCTTTACCCGCGAGCAGGTCTTCATCGCCAACATCTGCAAGTGCCGCCCGCCCGACAACCGTCAGCCGCTGCCGGAAGAGATGACCGCCTGCCTGCCCTTCCTGCGACGCCAGATCGCGCTCTTGCACCCGGCGCTGATCGTGGCCCTCGGCGCCACGGCGGTCAAGGGACTCCTCAATTCCACGCAAGGCATCACCAAGTTGCGCGGAACCTGGTGCGACTTCGAGGGCATTCCCGTGATGCCGACCTATCACCCCGCCTATCTCTTGCGCAACCCTCCGGCCAAGCACGAAGCCTGGGCCGACCTGCAGGCCGTCCTGAAGCGCCTCGGCCGCGCCGCTCCGGCCTGGACGCAAACGCGCAAAGGCGCCTGATTCGGCAATCTACGGTTCCTCCGGAACCTGTCCAACCCGGCTTTCCCGGCGGCGTCCATGCGCACCGCCCCGGCCGCGTCACCCTGGCGAAATCGCTGGGCCGCCGGACCGGAACGACGGCTCTGGCTCGTTTGCGCTCTTCCGGGAGCATTCGAAGCACGGCGCGGCCAGGATCGCAGACCTGGCGACAGGCCCAGATAATGGCCACGTCACGATAACTTTTTACGAGCGCACCTACCGCTACCTGGCCCATCCTTCTTGTGGCATCGGCACGATCTTCGCCAACGGAATGCTCTATAACATACCGAGCCGCAAGGTCGGCGCGCTGCAGGGCGTCTCCGCCATGTGCCCCGCCGACATGAAATTCGATCAGGAACCAGGCGGCCAGGTGCTGCGCAAGTTCGCCGCCGCCCGCCCCGGAGCGGACGCAAAGGCCGACGACCGCATCTGGGGCAAGACCGTGGCCTTCGACAAGGACCGCAGCGTGGCCTACGCCAACAGCCGAGGGGCCGAGACCTGGGAGAACAAGGGTAAACTCAACATTTACGCCAAAAAATTCCCGGCCAGACCAATCTCTGGTTGAAACCGGATTCGGAAATGACCGTTGATGACTTCGTACTGACGCCACAGGCGATTTATTGTGTCGGACATTACCAGCGCATCGAGAAAGCGCCTGAACTGCTGGTGCTCTCCCGTGAGGACGGCAAACTGCTCGGCGCCGTCCCGATCGCCGGCTTCCCCTCCTTCATGGGCATGTCCGCCGCGGGCAACAGGCTTTTTGTGGCGACGCGGGAAGGCAAACTGATTTGCTTCACCGGGAAATAGCCCGCACGCGGCGTCGGCAAGCCGCGCAAACCGCGACGGGCGCCACAACGGCCATGATTACCGTGGTCACGACAAGTTCGCCCTGTTTCCATTCGCAGCACAACAAGAACGTTCCTCCGAATCGGCGCAGGCGAATCATTCTTTAGCGCCCAGAACCATAGTTCACCTACTACACCCCTGCTCTAAGTTCGGGGGCCTGCAATATCCACTTTCTTCGACCCAGAGGGACACTTCAGCCAACATGAATTGGTGAATTTATCGCCAAACTACCAAAATCTTTCAAATGTCTTGGCTGGCCCTCATTCTGACTTCTGAATTCTGTCTGCCTGAGCCGCATCCGTAATTCCAATACCCACGCCTACACAACCAGGCCTCTTTTGATAACAACCGACAATATTGCAACATCAACAGGATTAACGCCTGATATGTTCGCAGCTTTAGCCAAGGTGGCGGGGCGGATATGCTTTAATTTCTCCCTCGCCTCAAAGCGCAGCGACTTGATGGCATCGTAGTCGATCCAACCGGGAATATGCTGGGCTTCCATGGCCTGCATTCGAGCTACCAACGCTTGTTCGCGAGCGATATAGCCGGCATACTTAACCGTGATCTCGACTTCCTGCACCACCCGCTCGTCAAGCCCAGGCAACGCACCAGGCAAATCACGATAAGCCACATCAGGGCGCCGCAGCCGCTGCTCCAACGTGCAGCCATCGGCATAGGTTGTCGATAACCTGTTGACAGCCTGGGTAATATCGTTGGCCATACTGGTAAAGGTAGCGACCGTTTCCGCTGACAATACACCTATTTCCCGCGTTTTTGGCAGCAATCGGAAGATCGCGTTGCCCTGGCGCAGCATCAGCCTATTTTCCGCCCGGGATGTAAACATCCTGTATGGTTCAGTCGTTCCCTTGGTAACCAGATCATCAATCATTACCCCGATATATGCCTCTGAACGACTGAAAACCATGGCCGACAGGCCCAGCACCTTGCGGGCCGCATTCACGCCCGCCACAAAGCCTTGGCCAGCCGCTTCTTCATATCCGGTCGTTCCGTTCACCTGTCCGGCAAAAAACAATCCAGAAACCGATTTTAATTCCAGAGCAGAAGAAAGTTGTGTTGGATCTATGAAATCATATTCGATCGCGTAGGCCCATTTTGTGAATTCCGCACGCTCCAAGCCAGGGATCGAGCGAATTAACTCCAACTGCACCGACTCCGGCAAACTGTTCGATGTGCCATTCGGATAGATATCCGTCGAATCTCGCCCTTCAGGTTCAAGGAAAACATGATGCGACTCCTTGCCGGCAAATTTTACGATCTTATCCTCGATCGAAGGACAATAACGCACCCCGGTGCCTGTAATAAGACCTCCGTACAAGGAGCTTTCTTCGAGATGCGCCCGGATGATCGCGTGCGTTTGCGCCGTTGTGTGGGTTAAATAGCACGGTATTTGGCCAGATCCTGGGAACCACGGCTTAAGATCGTTTGAATGTTCCACGTGGAACAATGGCTCCAGCGATTGCCCTGGATGTTCCACGTGGAACATTCGCCACTCCTCGCTGGCCGCCCACGAGAAGAACGGCGGCGGATAGATGCCCGGTTGCCGTTCTATTGCGCTATAGTTGACGCTATCTTGCCGCAATCTTGGCGGCGTTCCGGTCTTTAGTCGTCCGATGGTCACGCCTAATTTCTGCAAAGACGCACTAAAGGCCTCGGCCGCCGGTTCTCCGTTGCGTCCTCCGGGAAAATTCTTCTTTCCTATATGGATAACTCCACGCAGGAATGTGCCAGCCGTTACAACGGCTGCTTTACATACAATTCTTTGTCCGCCAGCCGTGACCACGGCGCAAATCGCACCGGACTTTGTTTCAACGGCAGAGGCGATATCCTCGATGACCGCGAGATTGGGTTGTGCCTGGAAAACGGCCTGCATGCGTCTGGAATATGCTTCCTTGTCGCATTGAACGCGATTGGCCTGCACTGCGGGGCCTTTTTTGGTGTTCAGAACGCGGAATTGGATGCCGGTATAATCGGTATTGCGGGCCATTTCGCCGCCCATGGCGTCAATTTCAAATACGATATGGGATTTCGCGATGCCGCCGATGGATGGATTGCAAGACATGCGGGCGAGCGCGGTGCGATCCATGGTCAGCAGCGCCGTGCGTATTCCCATGCGGGCCGAAACCAGGGCCGCCTCGCAGCCGGCATGTCCGCCGCCGATGATCAGCACGTCGTAGTTTTGAGCATCGTTGGGACGTTCCATATTAGTCCCTTACGACTTGAATCAATCGCAAGATGGTCATCATTTGAAACGTCTTGGTTCCGGCTATGCCGGGTTAGATGTTCAGTGTAAAACTATTTTCCTATGCAAAAGCGTGAAAAAACGGCGTCCAAAAGCTCGGTGTGGTAGGTGCGGCCGGTAATTTCGCCCAGGCTTTCAATAGCGGCACGCAGGTGATCGGACGCAAAGGCGGCTTGATCGGGAGTGGCGGTCATGACGTTTTTGGTGGACGTTAGTTCAGTTATGGCCGTTTGGAGCAATCTGGCGTGGCGCTCGGAAATGGCGGCGTGCGAAAGGCGCCCAGGATCGGCTTGCAGTTGCGCCAAAATCATGGCCTTCAAAGCATCCAAGCCCCATCCGGTTTTGGCGGAACATGCCAGGTGCGACGCAAGGTCGCGTGGGCCATCACCCTGGGGCGAATCGCCGTCATGACCCTGAAGTGAGTTAATTAAATCGTGTTTATTCAGTATAACGATGACTTTTCCTGACGGCATGGCGGCCATGACGGCCCGATCTTCCGCTGAAATTCCAACCCCGGCGTCCACCACGTATAAAACCAGGTCGGCGTCTTGCAGACTGGCGCGAGCGCGCCGGATGCCTTCATTTTCCACTTCATGCGCGGTTTCACGCAAGCCGGCGGTGTCCACCAACCGAATCGGCAAACCTTGCAGCACCAGCGCCTCTTCCACCAAATCACGGGTCGTACCGGGTTGTTGGTGTACTATAGTTCTTTCGTGACCCAAAATCCGATTGAAAAGGGTCGATTTCCCCGCATTTGGAGGGCCGGCGATGACCACCAGGGCGCCTTCACGAAGAATCCGGCCCTCGTGCCAGCCGGCAAGCAGCCTTTCCGCGGCGGCGATGACCGTCTGTAAACGTTGGGGAATGGCGGCCAGCACGGTCTCGGGCAGTTCGTCCTCGCTGAAATCCAGCGTGGCTTCCAGATCGGCGGCCAGATTCATGGCGCCATCGTAAAGTTCTGCCAGCGCGCGACTTAAAATCCCGTCAAGTTGCTCGCGCGCGGCGCCGGCAGCGGCCTCGGAACGGGCGTTAATCAAATCCAGCACGGCTTCGGCCTGAACCAGATCGAGGCGGCCGTTGAGGAAAGCCCGTTTTGTGAACTCGCCGGGTTGGGCGGAGCGGGCGCCGGCGTCAAGCGCCGCTCGCAGCACCTGGCGGGTGGCGATGACGCCGCCGTGTCCTTGAAATTCGACCGCATCCTCTCCGCTGTAACTGTGCGGAGCGCGAAAAAGCAGCATCAGTACATCGTCCACGACCACCCCGTCCGCGTCCACAACATAACCGTGATGAAAGGTGTTGGCGGGACGGACGGAGGGAAGAAGAAGGTGGGAGGTGGGAGGTGGTAGGTGGGAGGCTGCGGAGGGAAGAAGGGGGGAGGCGCGGAAGATTTTGTCGGCGATGGCGAGCGCGGCGGGGCCGGAGAGGCGCACAATGCCGATCGCCGCCGCGCCCGGGGCGGTCGCAATGGCGGCGATCGTATCGCTGTCGCTTGACTGGAGCATCGCCGCATAGTCTATCCATTTCGCCGGGGTATGGGAAGGCGCGGCGAAACAACCCGACGTTTCCGCGGGCGCGCCTCCGGCATATTCGGCGGTCATCGTTCTCCTGAAAAGTCCCGCTCAGGTTATATCTCACGGACAACGGTGGGCGAAACCGGCCTGACAGCTAAATAAAAAGATTATTGTTCTTGACACATCGACAGCAAAAGTGGCATCGTCGCGAAATTGTCTTGGCGATGGTTGTCCGCGCGCCA
>JANYBP010000099.1 GCA_025360745.1 bacterium | reverse complement strand
CCACCTTCCACCCTCCACCCTCCACCTCCCACCTCCCACCTTCCCTCCAACTCCCACCTCCCACCTTCCACCTTCCACCTTCCCTCCAATCCCGCATTGAACCGGAGCGGCGCGCATGTTATATGTCCGTCCGCCGGTGTTGTGCGCCGGCTTGTCAAAGGAGCCGGGCGTGTACCTGAAATCCCTCGAATTGATCGGATTTAAAAGTTTCGCCGACCGCACCATCATGCGTTTCGATCCCGGCATGACGGCGATCGTGGGCCCGAACGGCTGCGGCAAGAGCAACGTTTCCGACTCCCTGCGCTGGGTGCTGGGCGAAACCAGCGCCAAGGCCCTGCGCGGCGCGAAGATGGAGGATGTGATCTTCAACGGCGCCGAATCGCGCAAGCCGCTGGGTCTGGCCGAGGTCAGCGTGACTTTCGCCGAATGCGAGGGCGCGCTCGGCACCGACTACAACGAGGTCACCGTCACCCGCCGCGTCGCCCGCTCGGGCGAGGGCAGCTACTTCCTCAACAAGACGCCCTGCCGGCTCAAGGACATTCAGCGCCTTTTCCTGGGCACCGGCGTCGGCACGGACTCCTACTCCATGATGGAACAGGGCCGCATCGATCAGGTGCTGAGTTCGCACCCGGAAGACCGCCGCGAGATTTTCGAGGAAGCCGCCGGCATCACACGTTTCAAGGCCGACAAGAAGGAGGCCCTGCGCAAACTCGAGCAGACCGAGGTCAATCTGGTCCGGCTCTCGGACGTGATCCGCGAGGTCAAGCGCCAGATCGGCTCGCTGCAGCGGCAGGCCGGCAAGGCGCGCCGCTACAAGGAACTGCGCGGCCGGCTGCGCGAACTGGACCTCTACCGCACCGCCGGCCAGGTGGCGCAGATGGAGACCGCCCTGCACGCGGTCGAGGCGGAGCTGGCCGAGCACGCCCAAAAGCTGGAGGGGTTGCAGGCCACGCTGCGCAGCCAGCGCGCCCGCGAGGCCGAACTGCGCGACGCGGTCATGGACGTCGAACACTCCATCTCGAACGTCACCGAAGCGCGCGCCGCGGCGCAAACGCGGCTGGATCGCAACGCCGACACGATGCGCATGAATCGCGAACGCCTCGCGGAAATGCAGCGTCTGAGCGAACGCGACCGCGCCGAAATCGCCTCCGCCACCGCCCAGGCCGCCGCCCAGCGCGAGACGCTGGCCTCCCTGGAACGCGACCTGGCCGAGCGCACCGCCGAGCGCGACACCAACGAAAGCGCCTGGCGCGTCCGCCAGGAGGCGATCCAACAGCATGAACTGACGCTCGCCAAACTGCGCGCCGAAATCCAGAGCCTGCGCAACGAGGCCATGGACGCGGAGGCCACGCTGGTCCGGCTCCAGAACCAGCTGACCCAGATGGATGCCCGCGAACGCGAGGCGCTGCTGCAGCGCGAACGGCTGGGCGGCGAGCACGCCCGCCTGGCCGGCGCCGTCGCCGAGCAGGAAGAGCGCGAACGCGGTCTGACCGAGGTGCTGGCGGCGCTGCGGGTGGAATTGCAGCGCGGCGACCAGGTGCTGAGCGACCAGACCCGCCGCCGCGCCGCCGCGCAGCAGGCGGTCAAGGATATCCAGCAGTCCATCGCCGAATTGCGCAACCATGCCGCCGCGCGCACCGCGCAGATCGAACTGCTGACCAACGCCGAGATGATGGCCAAGGACTTCCCCGACGGCGCGCGGCTGCTGTTGCAGTCCGACGGGCCCTTCGCCGCCCACCGTCCCGCGCTGCTGGGCGCGCTGGCGCACCTGGTCGAGGCGGAACCCGCCTACCATGCGGCGCTCGAAGCCACCCTGCGCGCCTGGCTCGATGCGGTGATCGTCACCGACGCCCCGGCCGCGCTGGCGATCCTCAACGAACTGCGCACCCGCCGCGCGGGGCCGGCGCGCCTGCTGGCGCTGCCGCCCGCGGACGGCGAGAGCGCCGAACCGCGGCCCATGCTGGAAGGGCCCGGCGAACTGCTGCTGGACCATGTGCATGGCGAGGATTCCGTCCAGCCGCTGCTGCGGCGGCTGCTCTGGAATGTGCGCGTCGTGAAGACGCTGGAAAACCTGCCCGCGCCGCTGCCCCGCCAGGCGGTTTTCGTCACCGCCAACGGCGCGGTGGTGCGCGGCGACGGCGCCTTCGAGTTCTGGATGCCCGATCCGCGCACCTCGAATCCGCTGACGCGCCGCCACATGGTCGCCGACATCCAGCAGTCGCTGGACGAGATCCAGGGACGCATCCGCGAGCGCGAGGCGGCGCTGC
This sequence comes from bacterium, assembly GCA_025360745.1. Taxonomy (GTDB): domain Bacteria; phylum Verrucomicrobiota; class Kiritimatiellia; order CAIKKV01; family CAIYGI01; genus CAIYGI01. Next base: position 19,621 of record JANYBP010000099.1, on the reverse strand, counting down.
AGGAACAGCAGGCGGCGCTGCACGCCCTCGAAACCTCCTCCGCCCAGACGGAGAGCGCGGTTCAGGAACACCGCCACACCATCGCCGTCCGCCAGGGCGAGCAGCAGGTCGTCGGCCAGGCCGCCCGTCAGGCGCGGCAGCGCATGGAAACGGTCGGCGCCGAACTCGAGGAACTCAACCGCCGCCTGGCTTCGGCCGAGACGCGCCGCGAGATGGCCGGCCAGATGGAAGCCGCCCGCGAGCGCCAGGGGCGTTCCCGCAACGGACTCGACACGCAGACGCAGGCCTTGCAGGACGCCGAGGCGCAGCGCTCGACGCTGCAGAACGAAGTCAACGACCTGCGCATGCGTCATGTCGAGAGCCGCCAGCTCGTCGAACATCTTGTCCAACGCCAGGCCCCCGCGCAGGCGCGCCTGCGGGAGCTCGAAATCCTGATCGCCACCCGCAGCCAGGCGCTGGGCGGCTACCAGACCGGCATCACCCAGATGCAGGCCGCCATCGCCGAGGCCGAGGGGCAGACCGGCGCCCTGCGCCGCGAGGTCGAACAGTCCGCCGCGCGCCTGGAAGCGCTGCGCAACGGCCGTAACGAGCGCGCCGCGGAACTGACCGCGATCGAGGCCGCGCTGGCCGGGCTGACGCGCCAGACCGAGGCCACCGCCGCCGCCAAAGCCCAGCTCGATGTCTCCCTGGCCGAAGACCGCCTGCGCCTGCAGGCCCGCATCGAACGCACGCTGGCGGAATACGCGATCGCGATCGAGGATCTGCGGCGCGCGCCCGAGCCCGCCTGGGAGGGGGAACATCCCGCCCCGGAGGCGCTCGACGCCGAGATCGCCGAACTGCGCTCGCATATCGAGGCCATCGGTCCGGTCAACCTGGTGGCGATCGAGGAATACCAGGAACTGGAGGAGCGTTTCGCCTTCCTGACCAAGCAGGAACAGGATCTACAGAGCGGCCGGCAGCAGCTCCACGAAATGATCCGCAAGATCAACGCCACGACCGCCGAAATGTTCCGCACGACCTTCGACCAGATCAACCTCAACTTCCAGGCGATGTTCGAACGGCTCTTCAATGGCGGCACCGCGCGGCTGGTGCTGCTCGAGGGCGAGGACATCCTGGAGTCCGGCATCGACATCGTCGCCCGGCCCCCCGGCAAGCGGCCGCAGAGCATCTCGCTGCTCTCCGGCGGCGAGCGCACCATGACGGCGGTGGCGATGCTCTTCGCCATCTACATGATCAAGCCCAGCCCCTTCTGCGCGCTGGACGAACTCGACGCCGCCCTCGACGAGTCCAACATCGGCCGCTTCGTCAAGGTCCTGCAGGACTTCCTGAAGCAGTCGCAGTTCATCGTGATCACGCACAACCGCCGCTCGATCGCCGCCGCCAGCACGATCTACGGCGTCACCATGACCGAGCGCGGCATCTCCCGCGTGGTCTCGATGAAGTTCTCCGAATACGAGCACGCCAAGGAGTTTCAGACCGAGGTCAAGCACGCGCCGGCGGCCGTGCCGGCGGCTTCGCCGGACAAGGCGCCCGCTGAAACCGGGACGACCGCTTGAGCATGACCCCGCAAGTCTGCCTTGAAATCGCCGTGACCGCCGCGCGCGCCGCCGGCGGATATGCCCGCGCGCAACGGCATCGGCGCGGCGAGGCCAACCAGCGCCTGGCCCACGACGTCAAACTGGCGCTCGATGTGGAATGCCAGGGCATCGTCGAGGCCATCATCCGCGAGCGCGCCCCCGGTCACGCCATCCTCGGCGAGGAGAGCGTCGGCGCGGCGGAAAGCGGGGATGACAGAACGCCGCTCTGGATCGTCGATCCGATCGACGGCACGGTCAATTTTTCCCATGGCCTGCCCTTCTGGTGCTGTTCGATCGGCGTGCGCCTGGGCGCGCGCAGCCTGGCCGGGGCCGTCTATGCCCCCGACACGGACGAGCTCTACACCGCCACCTGCGACGGTCCGGCGCTCTGCAACGGCGCGCCGCTGCATGTCTCGTCCGTCGCCGCCGTGCGCGACTCCTTGATCATGACCGGACTCGACAAACAACTGGACCCGCGCCTGCCGCCTTTCGAGATCTTCCGCGCCATTTCCGTGCGGGCGCAAAAAGCGCGCATCATAGGCTCCGCCGCGCTCGACCTGTGCCATGTGGCGGCCGGGCGGGCCGACGCCTATTTCGAGCAGGGCATCTACATCTGGGACATCGCCGCCGCCGCGCTGATCGTCGAACGGGCCGGCGGCCGCGCCGAACAAATCGGCGACATGGGCCACGGCCGCCTGCGCTTTCTCGCCAGCAATGGATCGATCCACGAAGCGGTGAAGGATATCATCGCCCGCGTCCAGCAAGATAAGACTCAGGCTGAAGGCTGAAGGCTGTTAGACTGAAGGCATGCGCAACAACGAACCGCTTGATGTTTCTTACCTAACAGCCTTCAGCCTTCAGCCTAATCAACCTTGAGTTCCCCATCATGACCACACCGCTGCCACCGATCATTTACGAAGACGACGCGCTGGTCGCCTACGACAAACCCTCGGGCTTGCTGGCCGCGCCGGACCGCTGGGATCCCAAGCTCGAGAACCTGATGACGATGGTTCACGAGCGCGTTTCGCCCGCCTGGTTCAACATCCACCGGCTCGACCGCGACGCCAGCGGCGTCATGCTGCTGGCCAAGACCCGCGATGCGTTGCGCCACCTGACCCGCGTCTGGAGTAGCGGCGCCGGCGCGGTGCATAAGGAGTACCGCGCGCTGGTGCTGGGCGTGCCGGCGGAGCACGAGGGAAGCATCCGCGCCCGACTTTCCACCGATCCGCATCATCCCGGCCGCATGCGCACCACCGAGGCGCACAACGGCAAGGCCACGATCACGAACTACCGGGTCCTGGAACAATGGCGCCGGCACGCCTGGCTGGCCGTGGAACCGGTGACCGGCAGGACGCACCAGCTCCGCGTGCATCTTTACAGCATCGGCACGCCGATCGTCGCCGATCCCTTCTATGGACCCGGCACGCCGTTGCGCCTCTCGTCCATCAAGCCGAACTACAAGTTCAAAATCAACGAGGAAGAGCGTCCGCTGATGAACCGCCTGGCCCTGCACGCCTGGCGGCTGACCATTCCCCACCCTGTCACGGGCGCGAGTCTGACCATCGAGGCGCCGCTGCCCAAGGCCTTCGAAGTGTCGCTCAAATACCTGCGCCGTTACGCCGCGCTGCGCGCGCCGCCCGAGCCTTGAGCCAGGTCACCGCGCCGATGGCCGCTCCGTAAAGCAGCAGCACCGCGCCCAGCAGGCGCGTGTTCGGTCCGCCGCGCCACCAGCCCCAGGCCAGCAGCCCGGCGCCGATCGCCAGCAGCACCCAGGCCTGCGCCCAGCGCATCGCCAGCATCCAATCGCGCCGCGGAGGTTCGTCAGGGGCATCGTTATCGTTCGGTGTGTTCATGAGAGGAGGGCGTCAGGTGCGAGGTGGCAGGGAATTCGGGGTTCAGGGAAAACAGTCCGTTCCGTCCGTTTCGTCCGTGGGTTCCGGGTTCCGGGTTCAAGGAAAGCGGTTTGTCAGCAATCTTTTATCACGCCTGACGCCGAGCGGGTAGGCTTTCTTATTTCCCGGGTCGTAGCCGCCGACCCGATGGAACAAATAGGTTTAACGCAAGCCATTCCCCGCTTCGAGCGTTGAACGTTCTGAAATAGTAGTGAAGTATTCGCCTGCCCTGAACCCCGAACCCTGCACCCTTTCTTCCCGCCGTTTGGCTGGGGGCCTGTCCGGAGGCTTGGCTTGATCGGGCGGTATGAACGCGATATAGTTACCGCCAGCATTGCGCCGCACGAGCGGGGAACTACACGATAATCCGGATTTTGGAATCCGCACTTTATGATTTGCGAGTGTTGCCAGGAAAACGAAGCCACGATCCACCTCACGCAGGTGATCGAGCAGAATGCGCGCGAAGTTCACCTCTGCGCCGCCTGCGCCGAGAAAAACGGGTTGAATCTGCAGAGCGCCATGTCGCTCCCCGAAATGCTCTTCAATCTGGCCGCCGGCAAGGCGGGCGGCGCCGGCGCCCCGGCCATACCGGAGAAAAGCTGCCCACAGTGCCATCTGCGCACGAGCGACTTCAAAAAAAACGGCCGCCTGGGCTGTCCGGTCTGTTACGAATCGTTCGCCGGCGAACTGCGCCAGGTTTTGGCCGGCATGCAGTGCGGACCTGCGCATAAGGGCAAGCAACCCCGGCATGCCCCGCCGGCGCCGCCGGCCGCGCCCGTCAGCGCCGTTCCAACAGTCCCGCCGGCCAGGCGCAAACGCAAAGCCGCCGCCGCGTCCGATGCCGCACCCCTGACTGCCGACCAGCCTGCCACAGCGCAGGCGGCGGCCACGCCCGCCGTGCCGCGCAAAACATTGGAACGCCAACTGGCCGAGGCCATCCGCAGCGAGAATTATGAAGAAGCCGCGCGGCTGCGGGATACGCTGCTGCGGGAGCAGTCCGGCGCATGAGTCTCGCCCGCATGGTTGAAGGACCGACCGCCTGGCTGCCCGCGGGCGGCGAGGCCGCGATCGTCGTCAGCAGCCGCATCCGCCTGGCGCGTAATCTGGAAGGGGCCGCCTTCCCCGGCTGGGCCGGCGAGGCCGAGTGCGCGCGGCTGCAGAAACAGCTGCTTGCCGTGCTGCGCGCCAGCCCCGCCCTGGGCCAGGCGCCGCTGGTGTTCGACATGCAGACGCTCACCACAATCGAGCGCGATGTCCTGCGCGAGCGCCACTTGATCAGCCTCGACCTGGCCCACAAGGGACTGGGCAGCGGACTGGTCGCCCGGACCGACGAATCGCTCAGCGTCATGATCAACGAGGAGGACCATCTGCGCCTCCAGGCCATGCGCCCCGGCTTCAGCCTGGACGAGTTGTGGCGCGAGATCGACGCCCTCGACGACCAGATCGAGGAACAGCTGCGCTACGCCTACTCGCACAGCCTGGGCTATCTGACGGCCTGCCCCAGTAACGTCGGCACGGGCCTGCGGGCCAGCGTGATGCTGCACATCCCGGCGCTGCGCCTGATGGACGAAACCGAGCCGGTCCTGAAAAGCCTCGCCGCCATGGATATCGCGGTGCGCGGCCTCTGCGGCGAGGGTACGGATGCCGCCGGCAACATGTTCCAGATTTCCAATCAGACGACGCTGGGCGCCTCGGAGACCGACCTGATCCGCCGCCTGCAGGCCATCGTGACCGAAGTGGCCGCGCACGAGGAAAACGCCCGCCAGCGGCTGGTCGAGGAGCGCCCGGCGCGGCTGCGCGACGTGGTGGGCCGCGCCTACGGCATCGTGCGCCATGCCGGCGTGCTGCCTTCCAACGAAGCGCTCGACCACCTTTCCGCGTTGCACCTCGGTATCGCGCTTGGTATACTCAAGGGAACCGATATTTCGGTGCTCAACAAGCTGCTGCTGTGGACGCAGCCCGGGCACCTGCAATGGCAGATGGGACGTCCGGTGCCGCCCGAGGAGCGCGACGAGTTGCGCGCGCGGATGGTGGCCGAGGCGCTTCGTCCGGCCCGTCTGGTTTAGATAAAACGAGGTTATTGTGAGCGGAAACAGTCCAGGCAATTACACGCCGCGCGCGCAGCAGGTCGTTCAACTCGCCCGTAACGAGGCCGACCGCTTCAATCATCCCTACATCGGCACCGAGCACCTGCTGCTCGGATTGATCGCGCTCGGCCAGGGCGTCGCCGTGACGGTGCTGCAGCGCATGAACATTTCGCTCGATGTGCTGCGCCTCGAGGTCGAAAAGGCCGTCGGCCAGGGCCCCGCGACCAAGACCCAGGGTCCCGTGCCTTTCACTCCGCGCGCCAAGAAGGTGCTGCAACTGGCCGCCGCCGAGGCCCGCGCCCTCAGCCACACCTACATCGGCACCGAGCATATTCTGCTCGGGCTGCTGCGCGAGGGCGAAGGCGTTTCCGCCCAGGTGCTGCGTAATTTGAATGTGGACGTCGAAACCGCCCGCACCGAGGTGCTCAAGGAACTCGACCCCAATTTCGATCCCGAGGAACACCAGGCGGTGGCCGCGGGCGGAGACGAGACACACGGCTCGGCCACGGCCGCCGGCAAGGCCGAAGGCGGCGCGCCCGGCCAGGCCGCGGCCGGTCAGGCGCCCAAGACCCCCGCGCTGAACGCCTTTGGACGCGACCTGACCGCGCTGGCGCGCGCCGGCAAACTCGACCCGGTGGTCGGCCGCGAGACGGAACTGGAACGCATCATTCAAACGCTCTGCCGCCGCACGAAAAACAATCCCGTCCTGCTCGGCGAGGCCGGCGTCGGCAAAACCGCCATCGTCGAAGGCCTGGCCCAGGCCATCTCCGACAACCGCGTGCCCGACCTGCTGCGCGAAAAGCGCGTCGTGACCCTCGACCTCGCCCTGATGATCGCCGGCACGAAGTACCGCGGCCAGTTCGAGGAGCGCATCAAGGCGGTGATGGACGAAATCCGCCGCACGGGCAACGTGATCCTTTTCATAGACGAACTGCACACCATCGTCGGCGCCGGCTCGGCCGAGGGCACCATGGACGCCTCGAACATCGTCAAACCCGCGCTGGCCCGCGGCGAATTGCAGTGCGTCGGCGCCACCACGCTCACCGAGTACCGCAAGTACATCGAAAAAGACGCCGCCCTGGAACGCCGTTTCCAGACCCTGCGCGTCGAGGAACCGTCGGTGCAGGACACGATCGAGATCCTCAAGGGACTGCGCGCCCGCTTCGAGGCGCATCATCATGTCCGTTTCACCGACGAGGCGCTGGAGGCCGCCGCCCGCCTGACGGACCGCTACATCACCGGCCGCAATCTGCCCGACAAGGCCATCGACATGATGGACGAGGCTGGCGCGCACGCCCGCATCGCCAACACCATGCGTCCGATGGAACTGCGCAAGCGCGAGACGGCCATCGACAAGATCCGCAAGGAAAAAGAGGCGGCCATCAAGGCGCAGAAATTCGAGCAGGCCGCCAAGTTCCGCGACCGCGAACGCCAGGAGCGCGCGGCGCTCGACGCCGCCGTGGCGAAATGGCGGGCGGGCGTCGAAAAACGCCGCGCCAAGGTCACGGCGGAGGAGATCGCGGCGGTCATCGCCAAGAGCACCGGGGTTCCGCTGCAACGCATGAAAGGCCACGCCCTGGACCGGCTCTTGAACATGGAGCAGGAACTGGCCCGCACGGTCGTCGGCCAGGACGATGCCGTGCACGCCATCTCGCAGAGCCTGCGCCGCTCGCACGCCGACCTCAAGGATCCGCGCCGTCCGATCGGTTCCTTCGTCTTCCTGGGCCAGACGGGCGTCGGCAAGACCCTGCTGGCCAAGTCGCTGGCGCAGTTCCTTTTCGGCAAGGACGACGCGCTGATCCAGATCGACATGTCGGAGTACATGGAGAAGTTCAACGTCTCGCGCCTGGTCGGTTCGCCGCCCGGCTACGTCGGCTTCGAGGAGGGCGGCCAGCTCACCGAACGCGTGCGCCGCCGCCCCTATTCCGTCGTGCTTTTCGACGAAGTCGAAAAGGCCCATCCCGATGTCCTGCACATGCTGCTGCAGATTCTCGAGGAAGGGCGCCTGACCGACAGTTTCGGACGCCATGTGGACTTCCGCAACACGGTGGTGATTCTGACCACGAACCTGGGTTCCGACCAGCTGCGCAAGGCCGAACTGGGATTCGCCGGGCAGAGCGACACCTCCACCTATGCCTCGCTCAAGGCGCGCATGCTCGAGGAGGCCCGCAAGGTCTTCAAGCCGGAGTTCCTCAACCGCCTCGACGAACTGATCGTCTTCCGGCCGCTGACGCGCGAAAACGTCGGCCGGATTCTCGACATTGAGCTGACCTACATCGGCGCCCGCCTGGCCGCGCGCGGCATCACGCTGAAAATCGCGCCCGAAGCGCGCGAATTTCTGTTGCAGCGCGGCTTCGATCCCGCGCTCGGCGCGCGCCCGCTGCGGCGCGCCCTGCAGCGCGAGCTGGAAAACCCGCTGGCCGCAGAAATTCTGAAGGGGGAACTCCCCGACGCCGAGACTGTCACGGCGGCGCTCGGAACCGACAAACTGGAGTTCCGCGTCGAAGTGCCGGCATGAGCGGTTCCGCCCCATGTTCGACACACTGACCCATTCCCTCGACGGCATTTTCAAACGTTTGCGCGGGTACGGACGCGTCAACGAGGCCAATGTCCGCGACGCCCTGCGCGAAGTGCGCATGGCGCTGCTGGAGGCCGACGTCAATTTCGCGGTGGCCCGCGATTTCATCGCACGCGTCCAGGCCCAGTGTCTGGGCGAGCAGGTGCTCGGCAGCATCACCCCGGGCCAGCAGATCGTCAAGCGCGTGCATGAGGAGCTGATCGCGCTGCTCGGCGGCGGTCAGAGCCACGCCCTTGAACTGAACGGCCAGCCAGCCACGGTCATGCTGGTCGGTCTGCACGGCTCGGGCAAGACCACCACCGCCGCCAAACTCGCGCGTTTCTGGAAGCAGAAGGGCCGCAACGTGCTGCTGGCCGCCGCCGACATCCGGCGGCCGGCGGCCGTGGAGCAACTGGCCGTGCTCGGCCAGCAGGTGGATGTCGAGGTGGTGAAGCCCAACCCTGGCGAAAGCGTGCCCGACCTCGGCGCGCGCGCGCTCGATACCGCCCGGCGGCAGGGGCGCGACATCCTGCTGGTGGATACCGGCGGGCGCTTCCAGATCGAGGCCGAATTGATCGAGGAACTGACCGCGCTCAAGGCCCGCCTGGAGTGCCGGCATGTGCTGCTGGTGGTGGACGCGGCCATCGGCCAGGAATCGGTCAGCGTGGCCCAGGGCTTTCATCGCGATGTCGGCCTGAACGGGCTGATCCTGACCAAGCTCGACGGCGACGCCCGCGGCGGGGCGGCGCTTTCGATCCAGTCCGTCACCGGCTGCCCGGTGCTCTTCACCGGCAGCGGCGAGCGTCCCGAAAATCTGGAACTATTCCAGCCCGACCGCATGGCCTCCCGCATCCTCGGCATGGGCGACGTGGTCAGCCTCGTCGAGAAGGCCCAGGCCATGGTGGACCAGGAAGCGGCGACGCGCCTGGAAGCCAGCCTGCGCGGCAACCGCTTCGACCTCAACGACTTCCGCGACCAGTTGCGGCAACTGCGCAAGATGGGCTCGATCGACAGTCTGCTGGAGATGCTGCCCAACGGGCGCGAAATGCGGAGCCGCATCAAGGACCCCGCCGCCGCCACCGCCTCCTTCGAGGGTTTCACCGGCAAGGCGGCGGCCATCATCGACAGCATGACCGCCCGCGAGCGCCGCAACCCCGACCTGCTCAACGCCGGCCGCCGCCGCCGCATCGCCGCCGGCAGCGGCACCCAGGTCAGCGACATCAACGACCTGATGCGCCAGTACGAACAAATGCGCAAGATGACCCGCAATATGGGAAAATTACAAAAGAAGTTGCGCGGTCTGCGTTAATCTGGCAGAATCGCCCTTTTAGTACGCCGCTCTGCCTCGCTGAATTGGCGGGTTTTCGGGGCGGCGCCTACAGGAGGCGGATTACATGGTGCGGATCAGGATGCGCCGGACGGGCTCGAACAAAGACATCGCCTATCGCGTGGTGGTGGCTGACATGCGTTCGCCTCGTGACGGCAAATGTATCGAAACGCTGGGGTGGTACAACCCCAAGCAGGCGGGCGCCAATTACCAGGTCAAACTCGAACGCATCGAATACTGGCGCTCCAAAGGCGCTCAGATCAGCGAACGCGTGGCGGCGATGTTGAAGCGGGCGCAGGCCGTCACACCGGTCGCGCCGGCGGCAGCCGCACCGGCGGCCGTGGCGGAAACGCCCGCGGTCGAAGCGCCGGTGACCGCGTAATGGCATGAAAGCTTATTTGTTGCATGCGGTGCGGGGTCTCGCGGAACATCCGCGGTCGGTTTCCGTCGGGGAAATCGCCGGGGCCACGACCTCCATCTTCGAAGTGCGCTGCCACGCGGTCGATCGCAGTCAGCTGATCGGTCGCAACGGCAGGGTGATCAGTGCGCTGCGGACGCTGGCCCAGGCCGCGGCGCAGCGGCAGAAGCGCCAGGCTGTGCTGGAACTGGCGGAGTAAGCCGCGCGATACGGCGGGCAGGGAGGACGCGCCCCATGCTGGTGGACGTCGTCACATTGTTCCCGCGTATGCTGAGCGGCTTTCTTGAAGAAAGCATGCTGCGGCGGGCGGTCAGGCTGGGCGCGGTGACGTATCGGACGGTGGATCCGCGCGCCTTCGCGACCGGCCGTCACCAGACGACGGACGACCGTTCGTTTGGCGGCGGGCCCGGCATGGTGATGAAGCCTGCGCCGCTTTTCGGGGCGGTGGAGGCGGTGCGCAGCCCGGGGGCGCGGGTGATTTTGATGACGCCCCAGGGACGCCGCTTTACGCAGGCGGTGGCTGAGGAACTGGCGCGCGAGGCGCATCTGGTGCTGGTCTGCGGCCATTACGAGGGCGTGGACGAGCGGGTGCGCGAGGCGCTGGTTACGGATGAAATTTGCATCGGCGACTATGTGTTGACGAACGGAGCGCTGGCGGCGGCGGTTGTGATTGACGCTGTGGTGCGGCTGCTCCCGGGGGTGCTCGGCGGTGTTGGCGCAACGGAGGCGGAATCCTTCAGCGCTGGCGGGCTGGAATACCCGCAATACACACGCCCAAGGGATTTTAGAGGTATGACGGTTCCGGAGGTGCTCCTTTCCGGCGACCATGAGGCGATCGCCCGCTGGCGGCGGGCGGCGTCGGAGCGGCGGACCCACGAACGGCGTCCGGACTTGAAGATGGATGGAGAGACGAACGATGATCGCAAAAGCTCTGGCTCGAATTCATAGCGAAAACACCCGTAAGGATCCCCTGCCCGCATTCGCCATCGGCGACACGGTCAAGGTGTCGGTCAAAATCCGCGAAGGCGCCAAGGAACGCTTGCAGGCCTACGAAGGCATTGTGATCGCCCGCGACGGCCATGCCGCCACGGAAACCTTCACCGTGCGCCGGCTCTCGCACGGCGTCGGCGTGGAGCGCGTATTCCCGCTGCAGTCGCCGAACCTGGCCAAACTCGAAGTCGAAAGCTCCGGCCATACCCGCCGCGCCAAACTCTACTACCTGCGCGATCGCACCGGCAAGCGGGCCAAACTGCGCAACAAGGCGCGCGCAATCGGCGCCAAGGTGCTTGTGCCGGGCAGCGCGCCGGAAGCCGCCGCGCCAACCGACAAGGCCTGAGTTGCTCGCGTTCGAACAGGACGCGTGGGAAAAAGGCCGCCGCCGCCTGGCGGGCGTTGACGAAGCGGGCCGCGGCCCGCTGGCCGGCCCGGTTGTCGCCGCGGCGCTGATCTTCGATCGCGATTTTCTGATCGCCGAACAGTTCGGACTCCTGCGCGGAATAGACGATTCGAAGCGGCTCTCCGCACTCCAGCGCGAACGTTTTTACAAATTGTTGACGGGCTCTCCCCATGTGGCCTGGGCCGTCGGACAGGCCGACCCGCTGGAAATCGACCGGATCAATATCCTGCGCGCCACCCACCAGGCCATGGCCCGCGCGCTCGCCGCGCTGCCGGCGCCGCCCCCCGACTTCGCCCTGGTGGATGGCCTGCCCGTGCCCGGCCTGCCCTGCCCCTCACTCGCCATCGTGCAGGGCGATGCCCGCTCGCTTTCGATCGCCGCCGCCAGCATCGTCGCCAAGGTCACCCGCGACCGGATCATGTCCGCCTTCGATCTCCAATACCCCCTCTATGGCTTCGCGCGCCATAAAGGTTACGGAACCAGCGAACACACACGCGCCCTGCTCGCCCACGGCCCCTGCCCCATCCACCGCCGCTCCTTCCGCCCGGTTCAGGAAGCGCTGCGCTTTCATGACTACCGCATGCGGCAGAAGCCGGTTTGAGGGAGAGGTGTTCAGGGTTCAGGGATAGGTGTTAGGTGATGCGTGTAGCCGCCTGCCTGCGGCAGGTGGCAGAGCCTGTCACGAAGCCGTCGCCGCAACCGTAACGTGACAGGCACCCCACCGCGCGCAGCGCGGCGGCGAATTGGTCGCGCTTGCGTCCGAGTCGGGCCAGGTCACCCGGAGTTGGGGCAGGTTTTCGAACGTACAGCAATTGTCGCTTGTTGGCTCGAATGGCCTTCAGGCGATTGCCGTGCTTTCACAAGGTTCGAAAGGTTCAGCGACAATCCAGGCCGTCGAATTCCAGTCGGGCAAGCCGCTCTGGACGGCCGACTGCGAAAACGCCGCCAGAATCCTGGGCGATGGCGGCGGTATCTTCGTTTGCTCGGGCAAGGAAAGCCAGCGGGTGCGCAGTCTGCAACCGGCAAGCGGTGTCGAGAACTGGCGCACGGACGCGACCGGCGCGGTACTGTGCGCCAAGAACGGCATTCTGCTCGTGGCGGTGAAAGGCAAAGGACCGCAAATCCTGCAGGCGTTGTCGGAAAGCGATGGCAGGATTCTGTGGAGCTATAATGTGTCCCCGGTGAAGGCCAGGTGGAACGCGCAGTTTGCGGCGGACCTGGTCTGGGTGCAGCGCTGGTCCGCCGAAGCCGGAAAAAAGGATCTCTGGTCCGGTCTCGATCCGCTGACCGGCGTCGTCCGGAAAACCTACGAGACGCCGGTCTACATTCCCTACGCCTGTTATCCTTCGATCGCGACGGAACGCTATTTCGTTTTAAACCGGCCCAACGACTTGATGGAATGGGAGAGCGGCAGGATTCACGAATTCCGCGCGGCGCGCCACGGTTGCGTCGCATCATCCATCGTCGCGGGCGGATTCTTTGTCGCTGTTCCCAACTACTGCGCCTGCTACCCCGGCATGCTCCACGGCTTCGCCGCTTACGGTCACGACGCGGCGTCCGCGAACGAATATGCCTGAAGGGCTGGCCCTGGCGGATCAGCGTCTCTACATCGCGACCGTCGGCGGCGGGGTCTTGTGTTTCGGCGCGAAAGGCCCGTAGCCGCCGTAAAGATTCCCGAATTCGCCGGCCTGGACAAGTCCCTAAGCAACCGCAGATTGCCGAATCATGACCTTCGCATCTGCCGTTTATTTCTGAGCGCTGCCCGTCGGCTTCAGTGCCGCCAGTTTCGCCAGATCGATCTGATCCAGCGCGTTCTTCATTTGCGCGGCGTCCAGATTGCTCACGCTGACACTGACCATGAAACGGCCGCCGACCAGGGTCTTGATGTCTCCGCTCTTGCCGGCGGTGTTGTATGTCTCATGCACCTTGACGCCCTTGTGCGTATAGGTTTTTTCGTAGCCGTCGTCCGATTCGCTGTCAACGTCGGCCGCCTGCCAGCCGGCGGCCGCAAAGCCCGCCATGCCCGTGCCGCCCAAGTCCTGAATTTCGATACGCACCGACCCGCCGGCCTCGGCCGTGTATTCGCCCGTCGCCTGCGACACGGTCATGCCCATTGCGCCATTTCGTTCGCCCTTCGCGCTGGTGCGCTTAAGTCCCTTCAGAGCCGTCGGCAACAGGGCCTTCAACTCCCTGAAGTCCACCACCGCCGCCGTATTGGAAGACGCCGCCGTGACAGCCTGCATCATAGCCGCCAGGTTTTTTTGCATCTCCGCCGCACCCGGTTGAGGCGCGGCCGCCCGCGCCAAACCAGCCGCCAGCAACATTCCCACCGTACACAAGGTCAATTTTTTAATCATACTACACGCCTTTCGTTACGATATGGTTCACAATACCGGGCCTGTCCCAAATTGGCAAGCGATAGCATCATAGCGGTGTATTGCGCCGCCTTTACAACAATAAAAGGGCTTGCGGCTTCGTTTGAGTGTATAATGGTCCGGCCGTTTGGAGCGGCGGACGTCACAGCGATAAACGAAGGGGGATGCGAAATGAAAAGTGCGATAACGGCGGCGGCGGTGGTAATGGCGGCAACGGCTTTAACCTGGGCGCAAGGCGGAGACAAAGTTTCACCGCCGACTGGAACCAAAGGGCCGGGGCCGACAGTCGAGCATCGCCGGATTAATCAGGAAGAACGTTTCAAACAGATGGACAAGAACGGCAACGGCGTGATCGACAAGGACGAATTCAAGGGTCCGGCGGAAATGTTCGCCAAGATCGACGCCGACAACAGCGGCACAATCACCAAGGAGGAATTCCTGACCTACCTGCGCAAAAATGCCGTCGGCAACATGGAAGAACGTTTCAAACAGATGGACAAGAACGGCAACGGCGTGATCGATAAGGACGAATTCAAGGGACCGGCGGAAATGTTCGCCAAGATCGACGCCGACAACAGCGGCACAATCACCAAGGAAGAACTTCAAGCCGCCCGCGAAAGACGCGCGCTCGCGCCCAAAATCGAAGCCCCCAAGAAGCCGTAATTAAAGATCGGACAGCATCGTCCGGCCCATGGAGGGGAATCGCCTCCGGTTTCCCCTCCGTAGCGGTCTGACCCGTATCGCCGGCGACCAGTCGCGGTTTGAGAAATTGCAGGGAGGGGCCTGGATCGCATGCTGCACCCGTTAAGTCAACTGCGCGATTACCTGTGCGGCGGGAAACAACCGGCGGCGGAACCGCCCGCGCATCTACAGACCGGCATTTGGGGCGAGGATCATGCCGCGCGCTGGCTCGCGGAACAGGGATGGAAAATTCTGGGCCGCCGGGTGCGGGTCGGGGACAGGGACGAGTTCGACATGGTGGCCCGCGACGGCGGCGATGCGCTGGTCTTTGTGGAGGTGAAAACCCGCCGCAGCGAGTTATTCGGATCGCCCGGCAGCGCCGTGAACAAGGCCAAGCGCCATAGCCTCTCCCGCGCCGCCGTGCGCTACCTGCGCACGCTCAAAGAACCCATGGTTAATTTTCGCTTCGACGTGATCGAAGTCATCGGCGCCCGCGGCGATCCCGCCCCCGTCATCCGCCACATACCCAACGCCTTCCCGCTGGACCGCTGCTACCAGCTGCCGACGTGAGGGTTTGGAATGGTAATTAGTTTTGTTCCCCCGCCACAAGAGGGTATACTCGCTTCCAAGGAAAGGTGATGTAAATGATCGATTCCACACGCATAAAACTCAGGGCCGTTCAAAGCGCCGGAGCGCTGATATTGCTCTTGCTGCCGCTCGCCGGAAACGCAGCCGTTCCGACAACTCGCGAACGCACCATTAGTCCGGTTGCTGTCCCGCCGGGGACGCCGCCGATTTGTCCGTCCAACGTCCCCTTGTACAAGGTCCACGGCTACAGCGTCTGGCAATGGGGTCCCGGCGAGGACGCGGGCCGGAAATTCGACTTGATGCCCGCCGGCTACAGCGGGGCCGCCCATGCGGCGCGACTCTTGTCCTTTTTTTCCATGAGCGACATCCACATCACCGACAAGGAATCCCCGGCCCAGGTGCCGTACGTCGGCTGGAGCGCCTCTTTTGGCGTCGCCGGGCCCGGCGGGCTGAACCAGTCGGCCTATTCGCCGATCATACTCTCCACGACCCACGTCCTCGACGCCGCCGTCAGGACCGTCAACGCTTTGCACAAGCGGACGCCTTTCGATTTCGGCATTGTGCTTGGCGATGTCTGCAATGCCTCCCAGTTTAACGAACTACGCTGGTTTATAGATGTCATGGACGGCAAACTCATCACTCCCAGTTCCGGCGCTCGCCTCGGCGCCGACTCCATCGGCTATCAGAAACCCTATCAGGCCGCCGGGCTTGACCGTTCCATCCCGTGGTATGAGGTCATCGGCAACCATGATCAGTTCTGGATGGGAATCGGCTATCCGACCGCGAAAATCAAACAGGCCCTGGTCGGCAGCAATGTGCTGAACGTGTCGGCCGGCAACGTCCTCGCCCCGTCCGCCTCGGAGGGAAGCGGGATGTATGTGGGCGTTGTGGATGGAACCACTCGCTATGGCGACGTGATCAAGGGGGGACCGACAAATCTATATGCGACGCCCCCGACCGTCGCCGCCGACCCGCGGCGCCACTCCCTGACGGCGGATGTCGCCGCCCCGAAGGATTTCATCGGCGAATTCTTCAATTCCACGTCGTCCCCGCAGGGGCACGGCTTCAACCGTGCCAACAGCGGCAGCCTGACGGCCTGCTACTCCTTCGAGCCGCTGAAAAATCTGCCGCTCAAAGTCGTCGTGCTGGACGATACCTGCAAGTCCTTCAGCGCCAATAACGGCGGCGCCATGTACTACGGCGGTGGCTGGATGGACGCGGCGCGCATGTCCTGGCTTACCAACGAATTGCAGATGGGGCAGGACGCGGGCCAACTCATGATCGTCGCGACGCATATCCCAGTCGTGCCGCAGGCGGGACTCTTCAACAGCGCTCCACAGCCGCAATTCTACGACTATCGAACCGAAACGAACCTGCTCGCCACGCTCCATCGCTATCCGAACATCATCCTCTTGATGGCTGGGCACCGGCACATGAACACAGTCACGCCGCAACCGTCAACCGATCCCGCCCATCCGGAATACGGATTCTGGGAGGTCGAAACACCCTCGTTGCGGGACTTCCCTCAACAGTTCCGCGCCTGGGAGATCGTCCGCAACAGCGACAACACCATCTCCATCGTGACCACCGACGTCGATCCCGAGGTGGAGGATGGTTCGCCGACGGCGGATTCGCGCGGGTATGACATCGGCGTCACGCGGATCTTCGGCAACCTGGCCCTTACCGATACGACGTCGCATGCCTACAATGCGGAGTTGGTCAAGCCACTGAGCCCCGCCATGCAAAAGAAGATCGCCGGTCTTGGCGCGACGGCGGCGCAGTGACCGGAGGCGGTGGCGGGCTATAATCTCTTCATTAGCTCCATCTCCATTCCAAATCTTCGCCTAAGCACGATGCGGACATGGGGCTGACCTTTCTTTCACCCTGCGCCCACGCGGCGACGGAGGCCCGTCGCCCTCCAGAAGAATGTTCCAGGCATTCTCCATAACATTCTGGAGGGCGACGGGCCTCCGTCGCCGCGTGGGCATAAAGCGAAATGCTCGTGGATGAAACGTCGGAACGACCTAATCGCAGATGCGCCCCAAATAAACTCATGTCCAAATTCGCGCTTGCCAGTACGGGAGCGACGATGGCACACTCATGCACGTCTCTTCCTGTGAAAGAAATCCAGCAGCATCCCGCAGGATGCAGGTTGATAGACTGAAGGCTGTTAGACTGTTAGGAAATACTTGTTTTCCTGTTCGATTTCGCGGCAAATCGTTTACGACATCTGAAGTCCAATTGTATGCAGTTCTACCATTGACAGCCTTCAGCCTAAACAGCTTCAGCCTTGGCGTCCCTATGGGACGCCTGTGAAAGAAAACCATGCCTTCACTTAAAGACGTCGCATTGCCGCAATTCGGCCAGGCGGACACCTGTCCGGCAGTCCCTTGTGAGACCTACGAAGCCCGCCTGGCCTCCGCCTGCCGCGCCATGGAACGGGAAAAACTGGATTTTCTCGTGGTCTATGGCGACCGCGAGCACTCCGCCAATCTCTGTTACCTGACGGGATTCGACCCCCGCTTCGAAGAGTCGCTCCTGCTGCTGGACCGGGCCGGCGCCCGGCGGTTGGTGGCGGGCAACGAATGCATGGGCTATCTGCCCGACCCGGCGCTGCGCATCCAGACGGCGCTGTTCCAGGACTTCAGTCTGATGGGGCAGCCGCGCGGCGATTCGCGTCCGCTGAAGGAGATTCTGGCGGACTTCGGCTTGCGCGCCGGCATGCGCATCGGCTGCGTCGGCTGGAAACGCTACAGCGCGCCGCTGGTGGCCGACGGCGAGCGCGCCAGCGATCTGCCCGCCTATATCGTCGACACGCTGCGCGAACTGGCGGGCGATCCGCGCCAGCTGGTCAACGCCACAGCCATCTTCACCGATCCGGAACACGGGTTGCGCGCCGCCAACGAACCCGGGCAAATCGCCGCTTTCGAATACGCCGCCACTGTCACCTCCGGCAACATTCTGGCCGGCCTGCGCGCCCTGCGGCCGGGTGTGCGCGAACAGGACATCGAAGCCCTCTTCCGCACGGGCGGCCTGCCGCTCTCCTGCCACAGCATGACCAGTTTCGGCGCCAAGGCGGCGCGCGGGCTGGCCAGTCCCGGCGACCGCCGGGCCGCGCCGGGCGACGCCTTCACGATGGCGCACGGCGTATGGGGATCGCTGACCGCGCGGGCCGGCGTGATTGCCGCGGGGCCAGCCGATCTGGACGCCGAAACGAAGAATTTCTTTCCGGCATTTGTCGCCAATTATTTCGATGCCGTGGCCGCCTGGTACTCTGCCCTGAAAATCGGCGCCCGCGGCGGCCAGGTCTTCCAGGCCGTTGCAGCCCGAATCGACAGCAAGTTGCTCAAGCTGGCCCTCAATCCCGGCCACACGATTCATCTCGACGAATGGGTCAGTTCGCCCTTCTTCCGCGACAGTCCGCTGGTGTTGCACTCCGGTGTGGCATTACAGGCGGATCTGATCCCGCTCTCGCAGGGTCCCTTCTGCTGCGCGAGCGTGGAAGACGGCGTCGTGCTGGCCGACGCCGGACTGCGGGACGCGCTGTCGCGGCAATATCCCGAGCTCTGGCGGCGCGTTCAGGCGCGGCGCGATTTTATGACCGGCACGCTCGGTATCGCACTCGATCCCGCCGTGCTGCCGCTCGGCAACATGCCCGGCTATCTCACGCCATACGCCCTGGCCCACGGCAAGGCCATGGCGATGTAATATTCCGACCGCATTGAACCCACAAGGGAACACATGAACATCTATCTGTATACGGACGAAGAAGGCGTGGCCGGGGTGGACTGGTGGGATCATCGCACTTCCACGCATCCATTCGATATCGCGCGCTGCCAGCGCGCGCGCGAATTGCTGATGGGCGAAGTCAACGCCGCCGCCGAGGGGGCCTTCGCGGCCGGGGCGCAACATGTGCTGGCGGTTGAGGGGCACAACACATCTTTTGTGTACGAACTGGCCGATCCGCGCCTGGAAATCGTGACCGGCAGGGGTTATCCCGAATGGATTCCGGAAATCGACTCCGGTTTTACCGCGGCCTTCGTGATCGGCGCCCACGCCATGTATGGAACGCCCGGGGCCACGCTGGCGCATGCCTTCAATTACGAACAGCAACGGCAATGGAATCTCTGCGGCCGGAAGGTCGGCGAGTTCGGCGCCTTCGCGGCGATTTGCGGCGTCCATGGCGTGCCGGTGATCATGGGCAGCGGCGATGACAAGTTTTGCGCCGAGGCCCGCGCCCTGCTCCCTGGGATCGAGACCGCCCAGGTCAAGAAGGGGATCGGACTGCACTGCGCGCGGCACCTCTCGACCAAATGCGCGCGCGAAAAGATTCGCGAGACCGCGCAGCGGGCCGTCGCCAAACTCGCCAAGTCGAAGCCGGAAATTTACCGCCCATCCGGTCCGCCTTACGTTTTTCGTTTGAAAATGAACGAACAGCAAAACCCGATACTGCGATCCGGCGTGGAACTGCGCGCCATCTCCGACACCGAGATCGAACTGCGCGGCGACGATCTGCTCGCCGTGATCGGATCGGGCGCCTCGTACTGACGGGGGCGGGACTATTTATTCCGCTTTCGCAACTGAAGCCCACACACTGCCATCCCATAGCGGGCAAAAACGGGCACACCGCCCCCTTTCCCCCATTGATTTACGGGGCTTTTTCGTGATTTTCCGGGCCGGTTTGAAAGTGCGCTTGCTGACGGATTTTCCGAAACCGCCCGGA
>JANYBP010000092.1 GCA_025360745.1 bacterium | reverse complement strand
CGCCCCTCGCTCTTGTAGGCCTCGGAGTGGATTGGGAATCACGGGTGTTTTCGTGAATGGAGGGACGACCTCCGTGTCGTCCGGACCTGCGCAAGAGGCTATAATGCGAATTGCTGCAAAAATCGGAGCTGGGATCGAATTATTTTGATGTCCGATGGGCGGGCTTGTGTATGATGTCCGAGGTGTGCGGCGAATTCGTAGTCCTGGCGGGCAATGCTATGCAATCGTTCGACGGTGAAATTATCGACTGTCATATCCACCCGGTGGTGGAAGGTTCGCTGCAGGGCGGCTGGTTTACCGGCTGCGGGGATTTTCGCGAACAGATGGACGATCTGCGCCGCGCGGGCATCGTTCGCGCCTGCGGAGCGCCGGTCCAAACGCTCGACGGGAGATCGTTTTCGCCGATTCGCGCGCTGAACGACCAGGCGCTGGTTTTGCGCGACCGGTTCCCCGGCTTTTACTTTCCCGGCATCCATGTGCATCCCCGCTTTCCCCAGGAATCGTGCGGCGAGATCGAGCGCTGCTGTGGAAGGGAAGGCGTGCGCTGGATCGGCGAGCTGGTCGGCTACATGATGGGGTATGCCAACGAATACGCCACCCCTGATGCGCTGACCATCATGCGGACCGCGGCCCGCTTCGGCGCCACGGTGAATTTCCATTGCCACGACCTGCAAGTCATAGACGAACTTTGCGCCGCCGTTCCCGAAGTCAAACTGGTCCTGGCGCATCCCGGGCAGACCAAGGCCGATATCATGGAACGTGTGGGCCGTCTGGCCAGATATCCCAACCTGCACCTGGACATTTCCGGCACCGGAATCGACCGCTACGGCATCCTGCGCATGGCCATGGACATGGCCGGCAAGGAGAAACTGCTGTTTGGCACGGACTCGCCCATCAACAACCCCGCCGTGTATGCCGGTGGCGCGCTGCACGAGAAACTCACCCCCGTCGAACGCTCCGCGCTCTTTGCGGGAAACTTCCGCCGCTTGACCGCCCTTTTCTCCAGTTAAATCGCCGTGCGGTTTTGCTGGAGCGTTTGCAGCAGCAAGGTCCACTTCCGGGAGCGCCAGCCGTTTTCGGAAGCGATCTCCGCGGGATGCAGATAGCCTTTCGTTAAGCGGCTGAAATCCCGCGCCAGCCCCCGCTCTTTCGCCAAATGAAGCTTCAATTCACGGATGGCGGAAAGCCGGCGCTTTTGATCGAACCCGGCGCTTTCGGTAATCTCTTCGATGAGTTTAAAATGGAGATAGTTTTCGCGAATGGCGGCCATCAATTTGAAATGTTCGAATTCAGATGCGTTTCGCACCGGTCGTAACGCTTGAAGTTTCCTCTTCGCAGATACGGCGCTTTTCAAGACTTCCCCGACCGGCCGCGCCAGTTCTTTCTTGGGTTTGTATACAGGCGAAGCGTCGGCCATTAGCGCCGCATGAAAGGATGCTGCATGCTGCGCGGATAGACCAAAACGTTCCTTCGCGTACGCTTTGACAAATTCCGCCGGTTCAAGAGGTTCATTTGCCGATACCGCCTTGGCAAAGGCCGCCTGCAACAGCCGGAAACCTTTCAAAGGGTAGACCCTGCGAATGGGATGCATGGCGACCGGTTCGTAAAAAGTGTCCCACTCGAATCCGTAAATACCGGAGGTTGACCAGGATGTTAAGACGATGCCCTGGTAGGCGTTTTGCCGACAATAGGGCACAAAATCCCGGAAGTTGCCCAGATGGCGCTCCCAGGAAGTCAGGTAGTAGTTATCAGGGCCGCAGCGCAGCGACATGGCGCCCCAGAATTCGAATCCCGCATCGCGGAGCGGTTGCGGATCGCCGAAGCGGTCGGCGGCCCAGCCGTAATTCCAATCCACCAGCAGCGTGTTCTTCGGCAGCAAGCCCGCGGCTTCGGGATGTTTGAGCAGCATATCGGCGGGGCAGACGGGGCGTTTGCCCATGGCGTTGACCAGTTCGAGAATCTGCTTCAAGTAATCGACATACAACCGGGATTTGCCATGCTGCGCCGCCCGGGCCGCGCAGGCGGGGCATTTTCCGAGCACGTAGGTTTCGTCGCATCCCACATAAAAATGCTCCGAATCGTGCGCCTCCATGAGCTCGGAGAAAAGCTCCTTGAATAAGGGCAAGGCCTGATCGGCTTTCTGCGGGCAGATTTGACAGATATCGCGTTCATCCTCGCGCAGATGGGCATAACGGTCGTGCCGGAGAATGTATTCGACATGGCCGAAGCATTGCTGAATGGGCAGTGTCTTCAGGCCGATCGAGCGGCAATACTTCAAAAAGTCCGCGATTTCCCGGCGGGAATAAACATAGCGGTTTGCCAGGACCGGGTGACTGCGGAACGGAAAGGCGGCCTCCCATTCGATCACCAGGGTCGTAAAACCAAACCCAACCAATTCATCCGCCAGGGCACGTAGCGCCCCAGGCGTCATCACTTGAATTCTAAGATCGAGATGAAATGCGCGGATGGCAAAATTGGTCATATATGTGAATCCAATTGAGATCGATTGCCGAGATTCACCCGTCAGTGTTCACGAGTGGCGTTTTGAGAATGGCGATTGTGGTGGCGTTGACCGGCTAGTGTCTGTTCGCCAGCGGGAGATATCGATTAAAGAAGTGTCCAAATAGACCGTGCCGTGCCGTAGTTTAGCCGTGCCAGCCGGCGTCGTCGTGTAAGTTTCAGTGCGCTGGCTTCCGGGTTTTGCGTTGACTCTGCTGCCGACATATTTCCAGTCGGCATTGCGCCGGCCATGTCCGATAAGTTCCGCGAACATGACGTGCACGAATAGTATATCGCCATTATCCTTGTTGAGATTGAAGCACGCAATGACGTGCCAGCCGGAGTGTCCGTTATGACTTTCGCCGCCTTTGCCGGGGCGAATCGTGCTTTTGACTTCAAGCCCGGCAAGCGTTTTACCCTCACCCGCCTTATGCGCCAAATCGGGGTATCGTTGATCGTGATTGTGCCGGTAGGGGGTTAGACGAGAAAACGAATCGCATAGTATGTTGGAAACGATACCGCTGAAATTGTTAGCCTGGATATAGGACGGCAAAGGCCGGCCCGAAATCTTGATTAACTTTGAGTTGATGAACCGGACGACCCTGTGCGTTTCGTTCAGTGCGGCGGCGACACGAGCCATAGTCAGATTCCGCGGTAAAGCCGCGTCACGTATAAAATACTCGGGTTTTACCACGGGAATCCGGATGTCGTTCGAGTATGCCTTTTCGATGAATGCCGGAATGTCGATTTCAAGGGCGTTCGCAATGGATTCCAGCACGCCGACGGTAAAATTCTCCTTGCCGTTTTCGATTGCGGAAAGATATTGATAGGTAATGTCGGCACGCTCTGCTAGCTTTTCCTGCGAGAGGCCGCGCGATTCGCGAAGCATCCGCGCGGTCCGGCCCAAAATTACGTTTGCGCTGTCAGGCATGAAGGGATTTAAGCAATTGCCGGACGATTTGTCTTTCAACTATAATTGAAGCATGAAAACGCCCGTGCTGATTCATGGGGAATGCATCGAAGAAATCGAGCGGCTCGAAGACCGTTCGATCCATGCCGTGTGTACCGATCCGCCCTATGGAATCGTGGAGTTTTCGGCCAATGAAGTCGCGAAATTACGCGCCGGGAAAGGCGGGGTCTGGCGGTTGCCGCCTGACTGGGATGGGTGTACGCGCCGTCCACTGCCGCGTTTCACGATTCTGACCGCGGAACAGAAAAACGGCATCGAGGCATTCTTCCGGCGCTGGGCGTCCGTATTGAAACCCAAACTTCGTCCGGGGGCTCACGTTCTGATTGCCGGAAATTCCACGCTGCAAATGTACGTGCAGAGCGCTTTGGTGGCGGAAGGTTTCGAAAGCCGCGCAACGATTCTGCGGCTTTACCACGGTTTTCGTGGCGGAGATCGTCCGAAGAACGCGGAAGAGGAATTTCCTGATGTCTGCGTGACGCCGCGCGGCAATTACGAACCCTGGATGCTTTTTCGTAATCCGATTGGCGAGAAAACCGTCGCGGAGAATCTGCGAAAATGGGAAACAGGCGCGTTGCGGATGCTTGAAGGAGGCAAGCCGTTGCCCGATGTGATCCCGAGTTTCAAAACGCCTGCTCGTGAGCGCGCGATAGCCGATCATCCTTCGCTTAAGCCTCAGCATCTGCTGCGTATTTTCGTTAGGACCTTGTTGCCATTGGGACGTGGCGTGATCCTCGATCCGTTCATGGGGTCCGGCTCGACGATTGCGGCGGCATTGGCTCTGGATTGCGAGGCGATCGGAATCGAGATTGATCCCGAGTTCTTTGCGCTGGCCCGGAAAGCCGTTTATGGATTGGCGGAGCTTTACCCGAACATGTCGGGCGAAAGTATCGATTTCCCCGACAGCAACGGCGTTCGCGAGGAATTTCACGGGCAAATGGTAATGCTTGAACCCAGCATGAAGTATCATGTGCGAAAAAGCTGATTTCCGCCTTCTGATTACTGACTTCTGAATTCTGCCTGTTGGATACCCTTACTTGATGCGGCGCGTCACGACACGGTAAAAACTGTGGCCATTGGTCGACGCCGTGGTGTTGAACACTATATCCGCACCTGCAGGTCTTACAGCGGCCCAGCCTGGAACGGGCGTCCATTGCGGCGTTTCGCCGAGCGAATTGCAGGTTTCGACGTCATATTCGTAACCGGCCTGCACAACCCAGTGGAACGAAATTGTGTCGCTGGATGTCTGCAAATTGGTCAATTCCAGGCGCAAGGGTTCCGCCGGCTGGGCGTCTGCCGAAGGCGATTGCCGGACGATCACCGTGTCGGAAGCCATCGACAAGTTGGCGGCGGTCGTGCTCTTCGGCAAATTGTTGGTTTGCATGCACGCTGTGCGCAAAGGTTGTGTTGCTTGACCGGCGTTTTGCTCGATCACCAGATCGTCGAAATCGTTTTGATGACGCCAGACATAGAAAGCCATGCGGTTGAATTCCGGTCCCGTAACCGGATCGGGATCGACCCAAGACAGGGTTTCCTTCCCGTCCGTGAACATGGTGATTTTCGGGCCGATCCGCTCCGCGCGATAGTTTCTCCAGCGGCGTGTCACGTCCTCCTGCTCATAAGGATGAACGATGTTTTTCTGAACATCGCGTTTTTTGATCCGGCGCATCCAGTTGCGATTCCATTCGCAGAAATAGCCATCCTCGCGGCGTGCTTCCCCCTTGCAGGACAGCATGATACCGAAAAAATGCGATTCCGGCGGAATATTGCGCGCGCGAAAGCTGACCCTGATATCACCGGGCAGTTCTCTTTGCAGCGTCATGATCACATTCTCCGGCCGCCCTTCGATGTCTGCCGCCATATGAAGGCAGCCATCGTCAAACCACTGCGCCACGCCGTTGGAGGTTTCGCATTTGAAATCCTTCAGGGAGTCGATGGTGTCAAATGACTGATGGTAGACTTCCTTCCATATGACGTTTGTCGGGGGTGACAATTGCTGTGGTCGGGCGGCAGGTTCCCATGACTGGCCGGCGCCTGAGAAAACGAGCGACCGGCGAACCGACACAAATGGCTTGCGCCGCACGGTGAGCCGGAGCGGAACCTGGGTTGACGGGGCGACAAATGTAACGGCCTCATCTGTGCTGTCTACGCGGGCCGTCAATTTGTCGCCTTCCCGCTCCATGCTGACAACGTGCCAACCCGGATTTATCGCGATTCCCGGCGTTTTACGATCGTATTGGAATACGACGCCATCGGCTTCCGGCGTGAGCGTCATTCCATTGCTTGCAATATTCACCTCGATAACCCATTTCACCCGGTGTGGAATCCGTCCCGCCAATTCGATATAGCAATCGTTGACCTCGGATGAGTTGATTTGGAGCATGTTCTTGGGCAAGACGCAGCCCTGATGGTAGGCAGGGAACGTATCAAGGTTGAAGGCATAATAAGTGCAGGCGTCCAGATCCTGCCAGAGTTCGAACCGAACGCTTTCCTGGAGAACCCAGTTGGCATCGTTGGTTGACGGAAGCACCAACGGCGCTTCTGCCTGATCTTCCATGCTGTCTGGAACGCCGCTTGCATCTGCACGGCTGAATCCCGCCAGCAGAAACGCCGCAACCACGATCAATGTTCGCCAATAATTCATGCGCCTGTTTCTCATACCACAGGATACTCATATCGGGACGCCCTGGACAAGCGGCAAAGTCGATCCCCTGATCCTCGCCTAACGTCGTTCCGACATTCCATCCATAATTCTTTCGCCTTGCGCCCACGCGGAGGCAGATGCCTGCCGCCCTCCAGAAGAATCCTCTAGCAAGTCTCGATGACGTTCCTTGGAGGGCGACGGGCCTCCGTCGCCGTGTGGGCATAGGGCGAAAGATTTGGCAGCAACATGGTCGCAACGTCATTAGGCGATGATTCAAGCCGCATTCACGGCGCGGGCGCGGAACGCGCCATACGCGGGGCGAAGGCCAGATTACGGCGGATCAAGTCCACCCGCTGCTGGACGCAGGCCGCCGAGCGCAGCGGGTCTTCGGGCGTGTTTTGAAGGTAATCCAATAGCTTCTCCTGTGTGGTGCGCGCCACATGGATGCGGGTGTCGGAGGATGCGTAGTAGATGTACAGCTCGCCATTTGCCCGCGGCACGACGCCGTTGCAGAAGAGCACGTTCGATACATCGCCGCTACGCTCTTCGCCGACCGGCGCCAGCAGGTAGCCGCCGGGCCGCCGGATGACCCGCTCCGGGTGCGCCAGCTCGCATAGGAATGCGTAGAGCACGTAGCGCAGTCCCGCCGCCGTGTTGCGCACGCCGTGCGCGATATGCAGCCAGCCTGCCGGGGTCTTGATTGGCGGCGCACCGGCGCCGTTTTTCGCCTCCTTGATCGTGTGGTAAAGCCGGGGCTCGATGATTTGCTCGGCGCGAAGCTCGGCGCGTTCCATAGAAGCCGTCAAGGCCCAGCCAATCCCGCCGCCGCTGCCGGTTTCGATGAAGCCGTCCTGCGGTCTGGTGTAAAGCGCGTACTGCCCATCCACAAATTCCGGATGCAGGACCACGTTGCGTTGCTGGGCCGCCGCCGATTTCAAGTCCGGCAGCCTTTCCCAGACCCGCAGATCGCGCGTACGCGCAATACCGCATTGCGCCAGCGCTCCGGAGATGTCGCCCGGCGCCGCGGACGGGTCCCTGCGCTCGGTGCAGAAGAGGCCGTAGATCCAGCCGTCGGCGTGCCGCGTGAGCCGCATGTCGTAGACGTTGATGTCGGGATTGTCCGTCTCCGGCAGGGAGACCGGATAATCCCAAAAGCGGAAACGCTCGACCGGATTGCGGCTTTCGGCCACGGCGAAGAACGACTTGCGGTCCGCGCCCTCGACGCGGCAGAGCAGGTAAAATTTGCCGTCGAGTTCGATCGCGCCGGGATTGAACACGGCATTGATGCCCAGACGCTCCAGCAAAAAAGGATTTGTGGCCTGGTTCAGATCGAAACGCCAGAAAAGGGGCGTATGCGCCGCGGTCAGCACGGGGTACTGGTAGCGCTCGAAAATACCGTTGCGCCAGGACGGATCCACGCGATTGCGCCGCGCGACAAGTTTGCGGTGAGGCACGATCAGTTTTTGCAGGTCGCGCTGGAACGGGGTCAGTTTATGCATGCACTTGCTCCTTAAAGCAGCATACGCAAGCCCGGCGCATGCCGTCAACCCGCCGGCGAAGCCAGGCGTGACGGCGGCGGGAATTACGGGTATGATGGCGGCAGGCGCATGCAAGAAGATCGTACAGACGAACGGTGGAGCGAGTCGCTGCGGGAATTGGCCGCGGCGCGGCACGACGGTTTGGCCGTCGTGCGCCGCGCCGAGGAACTCGTCCGCCAGCTTAAACTCAGCCCCTGGATCGCGCTGGGCGTCGCCGAGCGTTTGATTCCGCTGGCGGATGCTGAGGGATTGGATCGCGCGGCGCGCTGCAAGCAACTGCGCGATGCCGTGCTGGTGGAACGCCGCCCGTTGTCGGAACTGCGCGTGCGCTTTCCCTGGGCGCCTTATATGCTGGCGTCCGACCTCTGGCCGCGCATGCGCACGGCGGGCTGGACGATGCACGACCTCACCGAAGCCTGCCGCACCATGTTGCGCAGCGAAGTAACCTCGCTCGAAGACGGTTCGCCGTCGCCCATGCGCGTGAAGACGCTGGACCAGTACCAGGCGTTGCTGGGCCAGGTCCAGCAGCGCCGCCGCCAGGATCGCCACGGCACGACCAGCGCCACCGAAGCCGTGATCGAAAACCGTCCGGTAATCGCGCGACCTTCCGAACGTCCGCGGACGTCGGCATTCCGTCCGCGTTCGGACCGTCCGCCGCCCGCTTATTCCCGTCCGACATATGGCCGTCCGCCGCCTCGCTATCCCGGGCCTAGGCGGGACGCCAGGTGACGCGGCGTAACTGCTGAGGAGTCGGAATGAAATGTCGATCCAGGTATTCGGTGTTCGGTGTTCGGTGTTCAGGTAACACTGAGTATCGCCGGCCCGATTCAGCCGAGCTGGAAGATTTTCAGAACCGGGAACCAGGAACCAGGACCCTTCTTCCCCGAACCCCGAACCCCGAACACCGAACACCCGTCATCCATGCCTGAGTTACCTGAAGTTGAAACGGTTGTGCGCGAACTGCGAGCCCACGGACTTGTGGGGCGGACGGTGAAGGGGGTAGGTGTGGCCTGGCCGCGTGTGCTGGTTGGCGATACGCCGGGGGCGTTTGCCCGGAAATTGCGCGGACGGCGCATCGAAGCCGTCGGACGGCGTGCGAAGTACATCCTGCTGTCGCTCTCGGGCGGGATGCGCCTGGCGATTCATCTGCGCATGACCGGGCAGTTGCACTTCGCGGCCGCCGCCGCGCCGCGCGATCCGCACGAAACTATCTGGCTGGCGTTCGAGGACGGCGAGGAACTGCGCTTTCACGATACGCGCAAGTTTGGGGTCTGGAAGGCCGCGGCATCGTTGGATGAACTGCTGCCGGATTTGGGCCCGGAGCCGTTCGATCCCGCGTTTACCGTGAAACTCTTCCGTGAGCGATTGCGGGGACAACGGCGCGCGATCAAAACCCTCCTGCTGGATCAGGCCTTTCTGGCCGGCGTCGGCAACATATATGCCGATGAAGCTCTTTGGGATGCCAGGCTGCATCCGCAGCGGCGGGCGGAAGAATTGACCCGCGCGCAGGCCGCGGCGCTTTATGCCGCCGTGCGCCGCGTGCTCACGGCGGGGATCGCCAACAAAGGCACCTCGCTGGGAAACGGCGCGACTAATTTTGCCAGATTGGAAGGACACCGCGGCGGCAATGCCTCGGCACTCAAGGTATTCCGGCGCGACGGCCAGCCCTGCCCGCGCTGCGGCGCCGAACTGCGCCGTATGGTCGTCGGCCAGCGCGGCACGCATTTTTGTCCCCGCTGCCAGCGGAGTAAAACGCCATGAAGATCATGGATCGTTATTTGCTGCGCCATTTTCTGGCGCCGTTCGGTTATGTCATGAGCGGGTTTTGTCTGCTGGCGGTGGTGCTGGATTTGTTCGATAAGTTTCCTTCCTTCCTGGAGGCCGGCGTCGGGCCGGCGACCGTGGCCTGGTATTATCTTAATTTCCTTTTTTCCGTGAACGGCGGGGCGCCTTTCATTGTGGTGGTGCTGCCGATCGCGATGTTCCTCGGTTCGCTGTATGCCCTGATCAACCTTGGGCGGCATAACGAGTTGACCGCGATGCGCGCCAGCGGAGTCAGTCTGCGCCGTCTGATGGGGCCGTTTCTGATCGCAGGCCTGGTGGGCAGCATCTTGGGGAGCGTGGCCCAGGAAGTCTACGGGCCGGGCGCCACGCAATGGACCAAGAATTTTGCCCGTCAGCGGCTTGCCAAAAATCCCGAGGACGCATTCATGATCAAGGACCATCCCTACCATGCGGGGGTGGCCAATCGGCTCTGGGGAATCGGCGCCTTCGATACCCGGCGTCCGGGTTTTCTACGGCGTGTGAAAGTGCAGCAGAACCGGCCCGACGGCTCGCTTTCGGAAGAGCTGTTTGCGGAGCGGGCCGAATGGCTGGATGGCGCCTGGTGGTTTTACGGATTGCAGCGCAGGGCCTACGACAAACGTGAGGAGCCGGTCGGGCCGCTGTCGGAGCCCTCGGAGCAGCCGGTCGAAATGCGTGCTCTGACCGAGACACCCGACGATTTCCTGAGTGAAATGCGTTATCCGGACTTGTTGTCGTCTCGTGAAATGTTCGTCTACCTCGACAGCCATCCCGCCATCAGCGGGCGGCTGCGGGCGCAGCGGATGGTGGATATCCATGCCAGGGTGGCGACTCCGTGGGCTTGCATGGCGCTGATTCTGCTCAGCGTGCCGGCGGGCGCAATCAGCGATCGGCGGCATGGTGCGCTGCGCAGCGTGGGCATCGGGATCGCGCTGCTTTTTTCCTTTTACCTCGTGCTCTTTCTGGGCCTCTTTCTCGGCAAGTGCGACGTCATGGCGCCGTGGCTGGCCGGCTGGTTGCCGGACATCGTCTTCTTTGGTGTCGGCGGGGTGATGACCTGGAGACTGAGGTAGGCAGAGGCCGGAAGTCGGAGGTCAGATGTCGGAAGTCAGAAGCCGGAAGCCGGAAGATCAGAGGTCAGAAGTCGGAGGTCAAAATCCAGGTTGGAAGCCAGAAGTCAGCGGTGGCGTCCTAAATTTGCGCGTTGTGAATATGGAAGTTTTACATGCACATCTGGTCGGGGTGGCCGGCGTCGGAATGAACGCATTGGCGCAGGCGCTGGCGGGAAATGGCTGGACGGTCACGGGGTCGGATCGCTATGCCGACGAGGGGCAGGATCTCGACGTGCTGCACAAGCTAGAACTGGCCGGTGTGCGGCTGGCGCCACAGAACGGTTCCTGCATCACCGGCGCCACGCGGGCGGTGGTGGTCAGCACCGCGATCGAATCCGATAATCCCGACCGGCAGGCCGCCGAGCGACTCGGGGTTCCGATCAGGCACCGCTCCGAAATGCTCGCCGGTCTGCTACAGGGTAAACGCTGTCTGGCGGTGGCGGGCACATCCGGCAAGACCACGGTTACGGGGATGGTCGGCTGGATCCTTGAACAGGCGGGGCTCGATCCGACCGTCGTAAACGGCGGAATCATGCTGAATTGGATGGACGCGCGGCGTATCGGCAGTGTGCGGCTCGGCCGCTCGGATATCTGGGTCATCGAGGCCGACGAAAGCGACCGCTCATTTTTGCGTTATACCCCGGAGTGGGCGCTGATCACCAATATCACCGCCGATCATTTCGACCTGGCGGCCAGCCGGACGCTTTTCGACGAGTTCCGGAAGCGCGTGCGCCGCGGGATTGTCGAGGGCCTGGACTGGGGCGGAGCGGGGACCTTCGAGCCGGAACTGACCGCCGCCGGCGTGAAGTTTTGCGTTGATGGCGTCGCCTTCAGTGTGCCCATGCCTGGCCGGCACAATGCCGGGAACGCGCTACAGGCGGCGCGGCTGTGCCAGCGGGTGGGTGTGCCGTTGACGACGAGCGCCGCCGCCTTGGCGCGCTTTCAAGGCATTCACCGGCGCCTGGAATGTGTCGGAGTGGCGCGTGGCGTCAGGGTGGTGGATGAATATGCCCATAATCCCGCCAAGATTGCGGCGGCCTGGCGGGCGGTTGCGGCCGGTCACAGGCGGGTGCTGGGTTTCTGGCGCCCGCACGGATTTGGACCGCTGGCGCTGATGTTCGACGATCTGGTTGCCACCTGGCGCGAGGTCTGCCGGAACGATGACAGGATCTTCGTGCTGCCGGTTTACTACGCCGGGGGGACGGCGCAGCGTGTGCGCGAGGGCCACGAATTGGCCGCGGCGCTGGCGGCGCATGGCGTGGCGGCGGAGGCGGTGGCGGACTATGCGGCACTGCAAACGCGGTTGATGGCGGAGGCGCGGCCCGGCGATGTGGTGCTTGGCATGGGCGCGCGCGATCCGGAACTACCGCGTTTTGCGCGCCGGTTGGTCGCAGCGTTAGACGGCGCTTGAGCCAGGCGGGATTTATGTCAGCAGCGGCAGCACGGCGGCCCAGACCGTTTCCTGCTCCAGCGCGACCAGACGGCCCTCCGGCGCGCGTACGATCTCAACGCGGCTTGCGCCGCGCGGCCCCCAGACCGCCGGATTGGTGGGACCGAAAAGCGCCACCGCCGGCGTACCCAACGCCGCCGCCAGATGCGTCACCCCGGAATCGTTGCCCACGTAACAGCTGCTTGCCGCAAGCCATTGCGCAACCTCGTCGAGGGTGAGCTCGGTCAGCACGCGTTCCGGCGGCCAAACGGCGCCGACCATCTCACGCAGCTCCGCTTCGGCTTCACCCAGCAGAAAGAACACTTTGACGCCCGTGGCCTCAATCAAGCGCGCCAATTTGGCGAAACGCGCCAGCGGCCAGTTTTTGGCGGGACTCCCGCTGCCGGGCTGGATCACCGCAATTTTGCCGCCCCACGTCCGGGCCAGGCGCTCTCCCTCGTCGCGATCCTCCGGCGACAGCGGCAGGCACGGAACGCGATCAGGATCGTTGATTCCCAACTCCCTTAATCGCGCGACAAATATATCCGTCGCGTGATGGCGGGCGATCGCGGGCGTTATCGGCGAGATCGCGAGCTGCACCGCCCGCTCATATCTCTGGGCCAGGTTGGCCGCCACAAGCAAATCGGGATCATGCAGCATATTCACCACAAGATCGGCATCGGGCGCATCGATTTCGGACGGCTCCGCCGCGTACAACCACGCCCAGCGCGCCGACTCGATATCGTGGGCTTCGTCCGCCAATCCGCCGCGCACCGCCAGATTGCGCGCGGTCGAGCGGGCCGCCAGCTGTATCCGGGCCTCGGGCCAAACGCGGCGCAGGCTTTGCACCACCGGCAGTGTCAGCACAAAATCGCCCAAAGCCCCGCCACGCAAGATCAAGACGTTCCGAGGAGGTGTCATTATTCGCGAATTTCCGCATGCAGTTCCTGGGACACGGCTTGCCTGACCGATTCGTGCATGCGGTTGGTTTCCTCGTCGGTCAGAGTTTTATGCGCGGCGCGGTAGGTGAGGGCATAGGCCATGCTCTTGCGTCCGGCCCCGATGGCGTCGCCGCGGAAAACGTCGAAGAGCCGGATGTCCACCAGTTCCCTGGGGGCGGCCTGAAGCAGCGTCGCCACCACATCCTCGTGACGCACGGACTCGGCCACGACAAAGGCCAGATCGCGCGCCACCGGCGGGTAGGCCGGGATCGGGCGCGCCACCGGCACGTCGAGCGCATGCGCCAGCAGCGGCGCCACGGCCATTTCCAGCACGGCGACCGGCTCGGTCATGCGCCACTCGGCCCGTACGGCGCGGCTTAGCACGCCCAGCATTCCAACCGGCTGGCCGTCCAGCAGAATCGTCAGCGCCTGACCGGCTTCGAAAAGCTGCCCGTCGCAGGCGACCCAGTCGACGGCCGGCCTTCGCATGCCGGCCATTTCCCGGACAGGCAGACGCTGCGCGCTCCAAATCGCATCGGCGATGCCCTTTAAGGCGCCAAAGATTTCATCGGCCGTTACCGGCGCGCGGGAGACGATGCCGCCGCGTCCGACCGGACCCAGCAGTCCGATCGCCAGGCGCTCCTCTTCCTGATAGACGCCGCCGGGCCCGCGCTTGAAAACGCGCCCGAGTTCGAACATGGCGGCGGCCGTTGCCTGGCGCGCCTTGTTGCGGCCCAGGGTTTCGATCATCTGCGGCAGCAGCGAATCGCGCAGGAGGGTGTGATCCGCGGAAAACGGATTGGGCAGTTTCACGCGCGCCGCCGGGTCGCCCACCGGACAGAGGCCCAACAGCCGCTCCGAAACGAAGGAATAGTTCAACGTCTCGTCCAGGCCGAGTCCCGCCAGCCGCGCGCGCAACTGCTCGCGGGCGCGGGTCGGACGATCGTCCGCGCCCGGAACGAGCCTCGCCACGGGCGACGGCGTCGGGATCTTGTCCAGCCCATGCACCCGCGCCACTTCCTCGATCAGATCGGCCTCCTGCTCCAGGTCCACGCGGAAACTTGGCGTCGCCACCGTGCAGCCGACGTCCGTCGTGTCAGCCACGGGCAGTTCCAAGGCCTTGAAAATCGCCGTCATCTCGCGGCTTTCGAGCGGAATGCCGAGCAGCGCCTGCGCCCGTTCCCAGCGCATCGCCACGGGGCGTGGCGCCGGCGGCGCCGGATAGCAATCGAGCACGCCGGGAGCCACAGCCGCACCGGACAGTTGCGCCATCAACTGCGCCGCGCGGCGGCTGGCCCAGTCGCAGTTGCCGATATCCACGCCGCGTTCGAAACGGTAAGAGGATTCGGAGGTTAGGCCGACCTTTTTGACGGTGGCGCGGATGCCGGTTGGTTCGAAGCAGGCGCTTTCGATCAAAACCGTCGTTGTGTCGTCGGCGATGCCGCTTTCGACGCCACCCATGATGCCGGCCAGCGCCACCGGACGCGCGCCGTCCGCGATCACCAGCATCTCCGGTGTCAGAGTGTGTTCCGTGGCGTCGAGCGTGCGCAGCTTTTCCCCGGCGGCGGCGCGGCGCACGACGATGCGGGATTGCTTGAGCATGCGCAGATCGAAGGCGTGCAGCGGTTGACCGCATTCCAGCATCACGTAGTTCGTCACGTCCACCAGGTTGGAAATGGGCCGCACGCCGGCGGCCCGCAGGCGGCGCTGCATCCAGTCCGGCGAGGACGCGCTGCGCGCGCCTTCCAGCAGACGCGCGGTGTAGCGCGGACAACGCGCTGGGTCCTCGACCGCTACGCGCATGCGTTCGCCGATCGGCGCGCCGGCCTCCGCGAATGCCAGGTCCGGCCGCCGCAGAGCGCGGCCGCAGAGCGCCGCCAGTTCGCGGGCGATGCCGATCAGGCTCAGACAGTCCGGACGGTTCGGCGTCACCTCCACCACCAGCACGGTTTCAGGCGGTCCGAGCACCTCGGCCAGCGGCGTGCCGGGCGCGGTCTCGGGCGGCAGCAGCAGGAGGCCGTTATGGTCGTCGGAAACGCCGAGTTCGTCGGCCGCGCAGAGCATGGCCGAGGAGGAGACGCCGCGGATTTTGGTCGTGGCAATGGTCATGCCGTTGGGCAGCGTGACGCCCAGCCGGGCCAGCGCCACGCGGGCGCCGGTCTCGAAATTGGACGCGCCGCAGACCACTTCCATTTCCGCCGTGCCGTCGAAAACGCGGACCAGGCGCAGGCGGTCGGCATTGGGATGTTTGGCGATCGAGCGCACCTCGGCCGCCACCACGCCCGGGCAGGCCGCCCCGATGGTTTCGATGCCTTCGACCTCGGTGCCGGAAAAGGTCAGACGCGCCGCCAGATCCGCCGGGGCGAGACCGCTCAGGTCCACGTACTCCGCCAGCCAACTCAGGGGAATTCTCATGGTATTGTCGCGGCCGTTCAGGCCAGCGCCTCCAGCCAGCGCGCGTCGTTGTCGTAGAGCAGACGGATGTCTTCGATGCCGTACTTGATCATGGCGATGCGCTCCACGCCCATGCCGAAGGCGTAGCCGGTGACGGCCTCGGGATCGTAACCCACGCGGCGGAAGACCTTGGGGTTGACCATGCCGGCGCCGGAGATTTCGATCCAGCCGCTCTGTTTGCAGACCCGGCAGCCCGCGCCGTGGCAGACATGGCAGGAGAAGTCGTACTCCACGCTCGGTTCGGTGAAGGGGAAGAAGTGCGGACGGAAGCGCACGTTGATGTCGGCGCCCATCATCTCGCGGGCGAAGTAGGTGATGTCGCCCTTGAGGTCGGCCATCGAGACCGTGCGGTCCACATAAAGGCCCTCGATCTGGTGGAAATTGGCGCTGTGCGTGGCGTCCGTCGTGTCGCGCCGGTAGCAGCGGCCCGGGGCGATGATGCGCACCGGCGGCGGCCGGTTTTCCATGACGCGGATCTGCACCGGCGAAGTTTGCGTGCGCAGGAGTTGGCGGCCTTCCAGCCAGAAAGTATCCTGGGTGTCGCGCGAGGGATGGTACGCCGGGGTATTGAGCGCGTCGAAGTTGTGGTACTCGTCCTCTATGTCCGGGCCGTCGGCCACTGTGAACCCGAGCCGCGCAAAAATGCGGATGGCCTCGGCGATGACCTGGCTCACGGGATGGATCGAGCCCACGCGCCGCCAGGCGCCGGGCAGCGTCGCATCCCAGGCGGAGGCCTTGCCCGCGTCCGCCGCCGCGTCCAAAATCGCCTTGCGCGCCTCCAGGGCCGCCGTCAGCGACTGCTTGAGTTCGTTCACGGCGCGGCCCAGAACCGGACGCTCCGCGGGTAGCGCGCTCTTGAGCGACTCCATGATGGTCTGCAATTGACCCTTGCGTCCAAAGTAGCGAACGCGCACCGCTTCGAGCTCGGCCGGCGCGCCGGCGGCCGCCACCTCCGCCAGCGCCTGCGTCTGTACCGCCATCAGTTCCTGTACATTCATAATCGTCTTCCCCGCCTCTGAAAGAGCTGACTATACCAGACTCCCGTTGCCGTGAAAATGGCGAAAACCAGCGTCCCAAACCGGTCTAATGCAGCAATTCGCATTATGGCCTCTTGCGCAGGTCCGGACGACACGGAGGTCGTCCCTCCATTCACGAAAACACCCGTGATTCCCAAGTTTTTGGAGGGACGACCTCCGTGTCGTCCGTATTCTAGCGGCCATAATGAGAA
>JANYBP010000007.1 GCA_025360745.1 bacterium | reverse complement strand
CAGCCTTCGCTCGCCGGCGGCGAGCGAAGGCTGGTCGGGGCGGTGGGATTTGAACCCACGGCTTTCAGCTCCCAAAGCTGACGCGCTACCAGACTGCGCTACGCCCCGTCTTGGAGAGCCCCACCCTACCCGATCCGGGGGCGGGTCACAAGCTGGGTTTGTAGTGGGTATGCAGCAGTTCGTGGGACTTGTGTCCCAGCGGCGCGCCCAGGAATTCGCGATAGAGCTGCTGGACCGCCGGATTTTCGTGGGACTTGCGCAGCGTCTTGCCCTCATCCTCGGCGTAGATCGCCTGGATGCGTTTGAGGCGCACGGAGTCGTCGGTGAAGCGCGGCTGTCCGCCGCCGCCAATACAGCCGCCGGGACAGGTCATGACTTCCACGAAGTGATAGGCCGCCTCGCCGCGGCGGATGCGGTCGAGCAGTTGCCGGGCATTGCCCAGTCCATGCGCCACCGCCACCTTGACCGTCACGCCTTCCAGGAACGACCAGGCCGGCAGGGCCTGCTCGATCTTGAGGGCGGCTTCCTTGATGCCCGTCAGGCCGGCCAGCGGCGTCAAGTGCAGATTCTTCACGGGCAGTTCGCGGCCGGTCACGAGTTCGTAGGCCGTGCGTAGCGCCGCCTCCATCACGCCGCCGGTGTTGGCGAAAATGTCCGCCGCGCCGGTGGACAAACCGAGCGGATCGTCCATCTTTCCGTCCGGCAACTCGCGGAATTCGATGCCGTGCGCCTTGATCATCTTCGCCAGTTCGCGCGTGGTCAGCACGTAATCGACGTCGGCCACGCCGCTGGCCGTCATCTCGGGCCGCTGGGCCTCGAACTTCTTGGCCGTGCAGGGCATGACCGAAACGACCGTCACATCCTTGGCCGCCTTGCCGATGCGCTGCGCATACCAGGTCTTGGCCAGCGCGCCGAACATCTGCTGGGGCGACTTGCAGGTCGAAAGGTTGGGCAGGAAATCGGGCGCATAATACTCGGCGAACTTGATCCAGCCCGGCGAGCAACTGGTGAACATCGGCAGCGCCACCTTCGGATTCTTGTCCACCAGCGCCGCATGCAGCCGCTTCAGCAATTCGTGGCCTTCCTCCATGATCGTCAAATCGGCGGTCACATCGGTGTCGAAAACGGCGTCGAAACCGAGCTGCCGCAGGGCCGTGACCATCTTGCCCGTCACACGCGTGCCGGCGGGATAGCCGAAGGCCTCGCCCAGCGCGGCGCGGATCGCCGGCGCGGTCTGGACCACAACATGCCGGGTGGGATCTTCCAGCGCCGCCCAGACGCCGTCCATATGATTGGTTTCCTGGATCGCGCCGACGGGGCAGACCGCGGCGCACTGGCCGCACTGCACACAGACCACATCCGCCAGATCGCGCTCGAAGGCGGGGCCGATGGTGGTCGCGAAACCGCGGCCCTGCGGAAAGAGCGCGCCGACGTTCTGGACCGTGTTGCAGACGGTCACGCAGCGGCGGCACTTGATGCACTTGCCGTTGTCGCGCACCAGCGCGGGCGTGCTGGTGTCGGAGTGCGCCCGCGTCCGGGCGCCCTCGAAAGTCACGCGCGAAACGCCCAAATCCTCGGCCAGCCGCTGCAGTTCGCAATCGCCGTTGCGGGCGCAGGTCGGACAGTTGCCATCGTGCTCGGAGAGCAGCAGTTCCACGATCTGGCGCCGCGTGCGCCGCACGCGGGGCGAGTTGGTCGTGACCACCATGCCCTCCGCCACGGGGGTGGCGCAGGCCGGCATCAGCGCCTTGGCGCCCTGCACCTCGACGAGACAGACCCGGCAGGCGCCGGTGGGAAGCTGGTGTTCGAGGAAGCAGAGGGTCGGAATACGCACCCCCGCCGCGCGCGCCGCATCGAGCACCGTCGCGCCGTCCTGCGCTTCGACCGACAGACCGTTGATCTTACAGGCGATCATGATTGCACTCCCGTCATTGCGCCGCTCTTGCCATAGTCGCAGCGCAGACAACGCCGCGCCTGGCGCAGGGCGACGGCATCGTTCCAGGGCTGCTCGACTTCGTCGAAGTTGCTCCGCCGCCTGTCCACCGCCATCATGCGCGGCTGTTCGCGCGCATAGAGCGCGGGATCGGCGTCGGGATTGAAATCGGTCTTGATGTCGCGATAGGCCCGCCAGAAGGCGTGCGTGGCGCCGCTCAGGAGGGCGTCTATGCCCACCGCCGCGCGCTCGCCGGCGGCGATGGCCCCGACGACCGACGAAGGTCCGACGCAGGCGTCGCCACCCGCAAAAAGCCAGGGCAGCGAAGTGCGGCCGGTCACGGGGTCGGCCTGGATCCAGCCGCTGTCAGTCATCGCGATTTCCAGCGGGGCGCAGAGCGCGCGCACATCCAGCGCCTGGCCGATGGCCACGATCACCTGGTCGGCCTCGATCACGCTGTCGGACGCGGCTTCGGCCTCCGGCCGGCGCCGCCCGGAGCGGTCGAACTCGCCGAGTTTCATGGCGCGGCAGGCGACTCCCGTGACGGCGCCCTTGGCGACCACGAAGGAGACCGGCGCCACCAGCGTGCGCAGCGCGATGCCTTCCTCCTGCGCCGCTTCGACCTCCTCGGCGTAGGCCGGCATTTCGCCGGCCGTGCGGCGGTACATGATCGTCACCCGCGCCGCGCCCAGCCGCAGCGCGGTGCGCGCCGCGTCGATCGCCGCGTTGCCGCCGCCGATCACGACCACCTGGCGTCCCACCGGCGCCGCGCCGCGGATGTTGTACTGGCGCAGGAAATCCAGGGCGTCCACGATGCCGCGCGCGCCCGCGCCCGGCAGTTCGAGTCCGACGCCCTGCGGGGCGCCGATGCCTAGAAAGACCGCTTCGCTGCCCTCTTTGTGCAGGCTCTCGAGCGTAAAATCGCGGCCCAGCGCGCGGCCGGTTTCGATCGTGACGCCCAGCGATTCGATCAGGCGGATTTCGCGCGCGACCTGTTCCCGCGGCAGGCGGTAGGCCGGGATCGCCTGAACCAGCATGCCGCCGGGACGCGGCTCCGCTTCCAGAACCTTCGGCTGGTAGCCCAGGCGCGCCAGAAAATAGGCGCAGGAGAGGCCGGCCGGGCCCGCCCCGACGATCGTCACCCGGCGACGCGCATTTTCGGCGTTCTCGCGCACCTCGGGCTTCTGCAGCGTGACTTCCTGCTCGACCATGAAACGTTTGACGCCGCGAATCGCGACCGCGTCGTCGAGCGAGGCCCGGCGGCACTTATCCTCGCAGGTGTGGAAACAGACCCGCGCGCAGATCGCGGCGAAGGGGTTGCGCTCACGATGCAGACGCAGGGCCTCGGCGGAGCGTCCCTCGCCGACCAGGGCCACGAATTGCGGCACATCCACGCCGGCCGGGCAGGCGCTCAGACAGGGCGCGCGCACGAGCGCGGCGCAGACGCCGGCCGCGCAATGCCGGTCGCGGATGTGGGCCACGTACTCCTCGCGGAAATGGCGCAGGGTGGAAAGCACTGGGTTGGGCGCCGTCTGGCCGAGGCCGCAGAGCGAGCCGTCGCGGATCATCGTGCCGAGTTCGACCAGCCGGTCGAGGTCGGCCATCTCGCCCTGGCCGGCGCAGATGCGTTCCAGGATTTCCAGCATGCGCTTCGTGCCCACGCGGCAGGGGACGCACTTGCCGCACGATTCCTCCTGCACGAATTCGAGGAAAAAGCGCGCCACGTCCACCATGCAGGTGTCCTCGTCCATCACGATCAGGCCGCCCGAGCCCATGATCGCGCCCAGTTCGGACAAGGTTTCGTAATCCAGCGGCACATTCAGATTCTGTTTGGGAATACAACCGCCCGACGGTCCGCCGATCTGCGCCGCCTTGAAACGCTTGTTGTTCCGCAAGCCGCCGCCGATATCGTAGAGCAGTTCGCCGAGCGAGGTGCCGATCGGCACCTCGACCAGGCCGGCATTGCGCACGGCGCCGGCCAGCGCGAAAACCTTGGTGCCCTTGCTCTTGGCCGTGCCGTAGCCGGCATACCAGCCGCCGCCCTTCAGCAGAATGGCCGGCACGGAGGCATAGGTTTCGACATTGTTGAGCACCGTCGGCTTGCCCCACAGCCCGCGCTGCGCGGGGAACGGCGGCCGCGGACGCGGCTCGCCGCGACAGCCTTCAATCGAGGCGATCAGGGCCGTTTCCTCGCCGCACACGAAGGCGCCCGAGCCCATGCGGATTTCGAGATCGAAGGCGAACTTCGTGCCCAGAATGCCGGCGCCCAGCAGGCCGCGGGCGCGCGCCTGCCCGAGGGCCTTCTCGAGACGCTGCACGGCCAGCGGGTACTCGGCCCGCACGTAGACGTAGCCCTGCCGCGCGCCGACGGCGTAGGCGGCGATCGCCATGCCTTCGATGACGCTGTGCGGATCGCCCTCCAGAATGCTGCGATCCATGTAGGCGCCCGGATCGCCCTCGTCGCCGTTGCCGAGCACGTACTTCGTGTCGCCCGGCGCCCGCGCGGTGAATTGCCACTTGAGATAGGTCGGAAAGCCCGCCCCGCCGCGTCCGCGCAGCCCGGAGGTCTTCATCTCCTCGATCACCTGGTCGGGCGTGAGCGTGGTCAACACTTTCGCCAGCCCGGCGTAGGCGTCGTGGGCGATGGCCGCCTCGATGCTCTCGGGATCGATCCGGCCGCAATTACGCAGTACGATCTGCGTCTGCCGGCGGAAGAATTCCAGATCCGAGCGGTGCTGGAAGCTCCGCCCGCC
Organism: bacterium; assembly: GCA_025360745.1. GTDB lineage: Bacteria > Verrucomicrobiota > Kiritimatiellia > CAIKKV01 > CAIYGI01 > CAIYGI01. The sequence goes on along the minus strand of JANYBP010000007.1, from coordinate 3,450 downwards.
GACGGCGTCATGCACGAGCAGGCGTTCGACCGGCGCGCCGCCGATGACATGCTCGGCGATGATCGCCTCGGCATCGCCCGGCGCAACATTCTGATAGAAGGTTTCGTCGGCGTCCATCATCACGACGGGCCCCTGCGAACACGGTCCCATGCAGCCGGTTTCCTGCACATGCACGCGATCTTCCAAACCGTGGGAGGTGATCGCCGCCCGCAGGGCGTCGCGGACCTGGAGCGATCCCGAGGCCAGACAGCTGCCGCCCACGCAAACGCGGATCGTTTGCCGTCCGTCGCTGTGCCAGCGGGCTTCGCGCTTGTTTTCCGCGTCGCGCACGGCCGCCAGCTTGTCGGGTGAAGTCAGGCGGACGACTTTAGTCTTCGCGGCGGGCGTCTGGCCCGCGCCATGGGTCGAAGCTGCGCTCATGAATGCTCCTCCAAAAGTTCGCCGACGCGGGCGGATTTGACGCGTTGATGGACTGTGTCGTCCACCATAATCACCGGGCCCATGCCGCAGGCGCCGAAACAACGTCCCACAGCCAGCGAAAAGCGGCGGTCGGCGGTGGTTTGTCCGACGTCGATCCCCAGCCGCTTTTTAAGCGCATCCAGCACGTCGCGCCCGCCGCGCACGTAACAGGCCGTGCCGAGGCAGACCCGCACCAGGTGCCGGCCACGGGGCACGGTGGAAAAAAAGGAGTAAAAACTGACCACCCCGGCGACCTCGCTGAAGGATTTATGGAACGCCTCGGCGATCTTTCGCATGGCGGATTCGGGCAGATAGCCGAAAATCGCCTGGGCGATCTGCAGGACGGGTATCAGGCCGCCCGGCTGCGCGCGATGCTCGTCCAGCACCTCGTCGAGCCGCTTCATGAGTTCCGCCTCCGAAGGCGCCGCGCCATCCGTTCCCTTGCAAGCACAATCACATGCCAACGAGTCCGCCATGACATTCTCCTTGGTCCGGCGGCCGCCGCCGCCATTCGACTGCATCGCAAAACATGTACGAAGCTACGCTTATAGGGATTTTAGCGAAAAAGTGCAATGAAAAATTCCGCTTTTGCTTTTCCCCCGACATGAAAAAATCCGCGCCATGATAGAGGGGGGCGCATCTGCGATTAGGTACATTGGCATGGCCCAAAGCAGTAAAGATGCGGGTTTGTGAGTATGTGTAGTCGGGTTAACCACGTAAAAACCCCTGTGTTTTAGAAATGTGTACCTAATCGCAGATGCGCCCGATAGAGGGTCAGCGATGGATGGGGGCTGGAAGGACGGCCTCGTTGAGGACGCCGGAAGCGGTATGAGAACAGACGGGCGGTTGTGTGTCGATCGAAGACGGCGCTCTCGGCGAGAGCGCCCTACCTTTCAATTTCACCACGTCGCTGAGAGCATAACGAGTCATGCACCCCCGTGGCGCAAGCGAGACGCTTGCACCACGGAATGCCAACCGGCGCGTCTTACAAAACACGGGCCGACGGTGGCGTCAACCGGCCATCCAGCCGGTGGCCTGGAGCAGCCGGACCAGGAGGTAGGCCACGCCGGCGGTGACGGGAATTGTCAGCACCCAGGCCCAGAGTATCTGCTCGACCACGGTCCAGCGAATCGCGCTGAAGCGTTTGGCCGAGCCGACGCCCATGATCGCGGCCGAAATGGTGTGGGTCGTGGAAACCGGAATGCCGAGGTGCGTGGCCATGAAGATCACCAGCGCCGAACTGGTTTCGGCCGCGAAACCGTTGATCGGCTGCAGTTTGACCATCTTGTGGCCCAGGGTCTTGATCACCCGCCAGCCGCCCACCGCCGTGCCCGCGGCCATGGTCAGCGCGCAAACGACCTTGATCCAGAGCGGGATTTCGACATGCTGGCCCGGCAGCGGTATCGTTGCCCGCAGGAATCCCAGACAGTCCGGAAGTCGATCGAACTGTCCCGCCTGCGTCGCCCCGAGCAGGGCCAGCGCGATGATGCCCATGGTTTTCTGGGCGTCGTTCGTGCCGTGCATCAAGCCCATGGAACCGGCGCTCACGATCTGCGCATGCCGGAAAAAGCGGCCCACCCGCGCCGGCCGCGCATTGCGCAGCAGCACGAACAGCAGCGCCATCAGGAGGAAGGCCAGAAAAAAGCCGAAAACGGGCGAGCTGATCATCGGCACAATGACCTTCCACAAAAGGCCTTTGCCCATGTACCAGTGCGCCTTGCCCGGCAGTGACCAGACGATCGCGTGCCAATTATTGTGCGAAGCCGCCAGCGCCGCGCCGCAAAGTCCGCCGATCAAGGCATGGCTGGAACTGGAAGGCAGGCCAAACCACCAGGTGAGCAGGTTCCAGACGATCGCGCCCAGAAGAGCGCAGATCAGCACCTCGGAAGTAACCGCCACCAGGTGTACGTCTATCAGTCCGGTGGCGATCGTCTGGGCGACGGCCGTGCCACACATCGCGCCCAACAGGTTGGTGGAGGCCGCCATCCAGACGGCCTGCCGCGGGGTCAAGACCTTGGTCGCAACCACCGTGGCGATGGCATTGGCGGTATCGTGAAAGCCGTTGATGTACTCAAAGGCCAGCGCCACGACGATGACAATCAGCACGAGGGTCATGGCGTCAGGAATTCTTCAGCACGATGTTGCAGATCAAGTTGCCGGTATCCCGGCAGCGGTCGATCCCTTTTTCGAGCAGTTCGAAAAGGTCCTTCATCACGATCGCCTTGATGGGGTCGTGCCTGCCGCTGAAAAGTTCCCGGTAAAGATCCAGCATGACCTTGTCGGCCTCGCCCTCGATGCGCTGCAGGCGGTCGTTGAGCGATTTGATCTTTTCGAGGCCGCCGCCGCGCATGACCTTGATCATTTCCAGCACGGCGCCGGCCGACTGTTCCAGCAGCGCCGCCTGCGGGGTGAAATCGACGCCGCTCACATACTGCGGCGTCAGCCAGACCCGTTCGGCGAACTTTTCCATGGTCTTGGGCAGTTTGAAAAGCGCATTGGCGAGCAGTTCGATGTCCTCGCGCTCCAGCGCCGTGACGAAGGTGGTATAGACGGCCTCGGTGATCCGGGCCTTGATCTGTTTATCCTTGCGGCGCGCCTGAATGAACTCTTCGAGCAAGCCGGGCTGATCGAGCGTCTTGCAGAGTTTGACCAGGGCCTGCACGCTGGCGCAGCCCTCGGAGGCGCTTTGCTCGAGCATGCTGAAGAACATGTCCTCTTTGCCCAGCAGTCTTTGTATCGAAATCATGGCGTAATTCCTTTCACGCAAACCGGTGGACAAAAAGGCCGAGGCGCAAGTGGTAAACCGCCGGACGGCGGACGCGGCATCGCCGACGCGACCGCAGCAGAGCATCCTGAAACCACCGGCGAAAGTCAAGCGCCAGCGTGCCGCCTGCAGCAATTCTCATTATGGCCGCTAGAATACGGACGACACGGAGGTCGTCCCTCCAAAAACTTGGGAATCACGGGTGTTTTCGTGAATGGAGGGACGAC